>NZ_JBEXXN010000006.1:0-165934 GCF_040630445.1 Streptomyces sp. NPDC005805 | reverse complement strand
GCTGGAGCACGCGGTCGAGCGCCACGGCAAGGGCGACCTGGGCGCGCTCCTCACCGGGGCGGACACCTGGACGATCGGCGGCTGAGCCGACGCGCACGGCCGCTGCCGGAGGCCGGGTCCCACACGGGACCCGGCCTCCGCCGCGCTCAGGGCTGCTCCGGCGCGCTCAGGGCTGCTTCGCCGCGTCGTAGGCCGTGCGGGCGGCGCGGACCTCGGCGACCCGGCTCTCGGTCCAGCGGGCCAGGCCCCACACCTGTTCGGCGGCCTCGGTGCCCAGCGGAGTGAGGGAGTAGTCCACCCGGGGCGGGATGACGGGCTGGGCGTCCCGGTGCACGAAGCCGTCCCGCTCCAGGGTCCGCAGGGTCTGGCTGAGCATCTTCTCGCTCACCCCGCCGATCCGCCGCCGCAGCTCGCTGAACCGGTGCGGCCGCTCCAGCAGCGCGGCGAGGACGAGGACGCCCCACCGGCTGGTGACGTGTTCGAGGATCAGCCGGGAAGGGCACATCGCGCTGTTGACGTCGGGCGCCGGGTCGGCCGCGCCCACCGGGACACTACTGCTTACGGGCATACCAGTACCTTACTTCAAAGTGGGTACTTTCCCCAGGTTAGCTCCGTGCTTACGGTGGTGATCGAGGGCGCGCACACCCCGCCGCGCCCCCTCCCACCGCACCCCCGAACGGAGATCCCCCCATGAGCATCGTGGTCACCGGCGCCACCGGAGCCCTCGGCCGCCTGGTCGTCGACGCCCTCCTCGCCACCGTCCCCGCCGAGCGGGTCACCGCCGTCGCCCGGGACAAGGAGAAGGCCGCGGACCTGGTGGCGCGCGGTGCCGGGCTGCGTCTCGCGGACTACGACGACCCCGCCTCCCTCGCCGGGGCCTTCCGGCCCGGGGACCGGGTCCTGCTCGTCTCCGGGAACCAGGTCGGCAGGCGGGTGGCGCAGCACACCGCGGTGATCGGGGCCGCGCGGGCCGCGGGCGTCGCGCAGCTCGCGTACACCGGCATCCTCGGCGGCCCGGAGGCCGACTTCGAACTGGCCGACGAGCACCGGGAGACCGAACGGCTGATCCTCGGCTCCGATCTGCCGTACACCTTCCTGCGCAACGGCTGGTACACCGAGAACTACACGGAGAACCTGGCACCCGTCCTGGAGCACGGCGCCGTCGTCGCCAACGCGGGCGACGGACGGATCGCCTCCGCCACCCGCGCCGACTACGCGGCCGCCGCCGCGGCCGTGCTCACCGGCGACGGGCACCTGGGCCGCGCGTACGAGCTGAGCGGCGACACCGCGTGGTCCCTCGCCGAGTACGCGGCGGAGCTGTCCCGGCAGACCGGCCGCACGATCGCCTACACCGAGGTCCCGGCCGAGGCGCACCGGGAGATCCTCACCGGCGCCGGTGTCCCGGAGGAGTTCGCCCGCGTCCTCGTCGACGTGGACGCGGCGATCGCGCGCGGCCGGCTGGCCCGGACCACCGGCGACCTGGCCCGGCTGGCCGGGCGGCCGACCACCCCGCTCGCCGAGTCGGTCGCGGTGGCCCTGGCCGCTGTCCGAGCGCCCGGACCCACCCACCCTCGGTCATGACCGTATGGCGATACGGACATGACATCCCACCCCTGTGCGGCGTACCGTCTTCCGGGACGACACACAGGGCAGGGAGGGTCAGTGAAGTCGCAGAACGAGCAGCGGGCAGGACTGCTGTACGGGATCGGCGCCTACGGCATGTGGGGTCTGGTCCCCCTCTTCTGGCCCCTTCTCCAGCCCTCCGGCGCGGGTGAGATCCTCGCCCACCGGATGGCCTGGTCCCTCGTCGTGGTGGCCGTGGCCCTGCTCGTGCTGAAGCAGTGGGGCTGGGTCCGGGAGCTGGTGCGCAGCCCGCGCAAGCTGGGCCTGATCACCGTCGCCGCGACCGTGATCACGGTCAACTGGGGCGTCTACATCTGGGCGGTGAACTCGGGCCATGTCGTCGAGGCGTCACTCGGCTACTTCATCAACCCGCTGGTCACCATCGCCATGGGCGTGGTCCTGCTCAAGGAGCGTCTGCGGCCCGCCCAGTGGACCGCGGTCGGCATCGGCTTCGCCGCCGTGCTGGTCCTCGCGATCGGCTACGGCCAGCCGCCGTGGATCTCCCTGACCCTCGCCTTCTCCTTCGCGGTCTACGGCTTCGTGAAGAAGAAGGTCAACATCGGCGGCCTGGAGTCGCTGGCGGCGGAGACCGCGATCCAGTTCCTGCCCGCCCTCGGCTTCCTGCTCTGGCTCGGCGCGGACGGCTCGGCGACCTTCGGCGCCCACGGCACCGGCCACGCGCTGCTCCTCGCGGCCACGGGCATCGTGACCGCCGCGCCCCTGGTCTGCTTCGGGGCGGCGGCGATCCGGGTGCCGCTCTCCACGCTGGGGCTGCTCCAGTACCTGGCGCCGGTCTTCCAGTTCCTGCTGGGCGTCCTCTACTTCCGTGAGGCGATGCCCGTGGAGCGCTGGGCCGGGTTCGCGCTGGTCTGGCTGGCGCTGTCCTTCCTGACCTGGGACGCGCTGCGCACCGCGCGCCGCAGCCGGGCGGAGGCGGCGCGGCTGGCCGCGGAGGCGGCGGCCGCGGGCGCGGACCCGCGCACGAGCGGCGGGCCGGGCGGGGTCGTGGCGGCGGGCCCGGGGCCGGTGGCGGCGGAGGCTCCGGCGGAGACGGCCGCGTCCGAGGACCGCGCACCCGAACGCACGGCCTGACCGGGCAGGTCCCGGCCCGGGCCGCGCCCGCACCGCATCCGGTCCCGGCCGAGCCACGCCCGCACCGCATCCGGTCCCGGGCCGTACACACCGGCGCGCCCCGGCCCCCGCGACACGCCCAGCGGTGCCAATTCGCCACCCGATCGGCGCAGCCGGGACCCCCGCGCGGAGGCCGGGCGGGGAACCCCGGTGCTACCCCGGTAGTCCGCCCGCGGTCAGCCGGACCGCGGCCCCGGACGAGCGGAGCGAGTACCCCATGTCCCACCCCCTCGCACTGTCGGTGGACTTCGGTCAGGGCTTCGAGGACGCGTGGTCCGCCGTCGCCCGGTTCATCCCCCGTTTCATCGCCTTCCTGGTGATCCTCCTCATCGGCTGGTTCGTGGCCAAGGCCGTCGCCAAGGCCGCCGACCGCCTGCTGCGCAAGGTCGGCTTCGAGCGCATGTCGGAGCGCAGCGGCATGGCGCACACCCTGCGGAACTCCTCGTACGACGCGACCGGCATCCTCAGCAAGGTCCTCTCCTACGCGATCCTGCTGATCACCCTGCAACTGGCCTTCGGGGTCTTCGGGCCCAACCCGGTCAGCGCGATGATCAACGGGGCCGTCTCCTGGATCCCGAAGGCGATCGTCGCCTGTGTGATCGTCGTCGTGGCCATGGCCATCGCACGGGCCGTGCGGGACATCGTCCAGGGCGCGCTGTCCGGAACCTCCTACGGGCGGACGCTCGCCACGGTCGCCTGGGCGTTCATCGTCGGACTCGGCGTCGTCGCGGCCCTCGGCCAGGCCCAGATCGCGACCTCGGTGACGGGTCCGCTGCTCTGGGCGGTGCTGGCGACGGTGACGGGCATCCTGGTCGTGGGCGTCGGCGGCGGGCTCATCGCGCCGATGCGGCAGCGCTGGGACCGGTGGCTGTCGCTGGCCGAGGCCGAGTCGGACCGGGCCCGGGGCGGAGGGGGCGCGGGCACCGGCGCCTACCAGCGCGGCCGGGCGGACGCGGCGGCCGGACAGGGCGAGCGGGAGACCACCCGGGGCAGCGGCGGGACCGGCGGCCGACCCCAGGGCAAGGGCCCGGACTTCGGGCGCGAGGGCGGCGGGGAGCCGCCGCTCGGCGACAGCCGCGACCCGATGTGACCGGGCGGGCGCACGAGGACGCGCGCCCGGGGGGCGTGCCCCGGCTCAGCGTCCCAGCAGGTCGTGCTCGCGGATCAGCCAGCAGACCGCCGTCAGCCGCAGCGTCGCGAAGTCGTGGCCCACGGGCTCGGTCCAGCCGTGCTCGGCGAGCCAGTCGGTGAAGCCGAGGACGTAGTCCCCCAGGTCCTCCCGGCGCAGTGCCTCCCCGGCTCGGCGCTGCGCCGGGAGCAGGGCGTCGCGCACATGGGCCGCGTGCTGGTCGACCGCCGCGACGAGCCCCGGCTCGAAGGCGAACTCCGAGAGCCGGGGCATGAAGGCTGCGGCCACCCCGGGCAGGGGGCAGCCCGGTGGGCCGCCGTCGGGGAGGGCGGCGTCCATCCCCTTACGTTAAGCCCGCTGGTCACACCCCCCGGCGTGACCTCCGTCGCAGCGGGCCGCCCCCTCCCCGGCCCCGGTCAGCTCACACCGAGGGCCTCCTTCACCCGCTCCGCCACCGCCTGCCAGTGCGCGCGGCGGCTCTCGCGTTCGGCCGCGTCGGCCAGGTGCTCCTGGTGGAAGGTGAGCCGCGTGCCCTGCCCCGAGCGGGCCGGGGAGACCGCGATCTGCACGGTGCTCGGCCCGTACGTCACCCGGATCCGCTCCCCGGGGCGGTAGCCGCGGACCTCGCCGCGTACGCCGTCCGCCGTCTCGTACGTCCCGCCCTTCGCCGTGGGGAGGTCCGCTCCCTCGTCCAGCTCGCCCAGCCAGAGGCGCACGCCCTCCGGGCTCGCCATGAAGTCCCACACGGCCGCCGGGGGCAGCAGGAGGGTGCGGGAGACGCCGATCTCCCAGCCCGCGTCCTTCGTCAGCCCGGTGGGGGTGTCCGCCGCCTCGGCCGGGGTGTCCACCGACGCGGTGGGGTTGTCGGTCCGGTCCGTCATGGGTCCGTCTCCTTCGGCTCGGCGGGCGCGGTGCGCCCGCACCTTGCTGCGGTTGCCGCAGTGGCCCATCGCGCACCAGCGGCGCCGCCCGGGGCGCGAGGTGTCGACGAAGAGCAGAAAGCAGTTGTGGGTCGCGCACTCGCGGACGCGGTGCGCGAAGGGGCCGGTGAACAGGTCCACGGCGTCCCGGGCGACCGTGGACAGCAGGGCCGTGACGCTCGCGGGCCCCGGGGCCCAGCCCCGGCCGCCGTCCGGGGCGATCCGGGGCACCAGGGGCGCCTCGGCCGCCGCCGCGTTGATCACCACGAGGTCCGCCGGATCGGGCGCCCGCTCGTGGGCACGGGCGGCGGCCGCGCGCCAGAGCGCGTCACGCACGTACCGGACGGCTTCGGGTGAGCCCTCGTCGACGGCGAGTTCCAGCCCGGGGGCGAGCCGGCTCTCCGCCGCCCAGTGGATCACCGCCGCCGGTTCGGTGAGCACCTCGAACCGCGCGAAGTCACCCGGGCCACCGGTGGCCAGCAGCTCCAGACACAGGGCTCCGGGGTCGAAGCGGTAGGGCCGCCGGCCGCCGCCGCGCAGCATCAGCCCCGGCGTTTCCCCTGTCCTTCCGTTCATGTAACCAGTATAAGTGGTTGCCATGACACTGCACTGGAAACTCGTCGTGGACGCACGGGACCCGCACGCGCAGGCCGACTTCTGGGCGGCGGCCCTCGGCTACCTGGTGGAGGACAACAGCACGCTGATCGAGGCCCTGCTCGCCCAGAACGTCGTCCCCGAGGAACTGACCGTCCGCTCCCACGACCGCCGTGCATGGCGCGATCTGGTCGCCGTCCGGCATCCGGACGACTCCTACGACGAGCAGAGCGGGACGGGTCTGGGGCGGCGGATCCTGTTCCAGCGGGTGCCGGAGGAGAAGTCCGGCAAGAACCGGCTCCATATCGACGTGCACAGCGCGCCCGGCGAGCGGGAGGCGGAGGCGCGGCGGCTGCTCGGCCTCGGCGCGACGACTCTGCGGCAGGTGCGGGAGCCGTCGGGCGAGTGGGACGTGATGGCCGACCCGGAGGGCAACGAGTTCTGCCTCCACTGAAGGCGCCGGGGCGCCCCGACCGGTCTCCGGGCCCCGGCCGCCCGGCCGAGGGTCCGGGACGCCTCCGGCCGCCCTCGCACCGGAAGCGCGGCGCCCTCCCGGCGCCCGTCCACCGGAAGCCCACCGTCCGGTGAGCGGACAGCCATGACCGATTCTCGCCCTTGACGGTGCGTCACGCTCTCGCTCAACATTCAGCACGCACCGCGCACTTCGCACGTCCGTTCCTGCTCCAGCGCCCCCGACCCCGCCGGCCGGGGGCGTCACGCACGTTCCGTCCTGTCCCCATACGGAATCCGGAGCCCCCACATGAACCTCTCCGTTCCCGGACGTACCCTCGCAGGCGCCGCGCTGGCGCTGGCGGGGCTGCTGGCGGCCGGCGCACCCGCGCAGTCCGCAGCACCGAGCGCAGCACGGCCGGCCGCCCTCGCGGCGCCGGACATACCGCTCGCCAACGTCAAGGCGCACCTCACCCAGTTCTCCTCCATAGCCGCCGCGAACGGCGGCAACCGGGCCCACGGCAGACCCGGTTACAAGGCGTCCGTCGACTATGTGAAGGCCAAGCTGGACGCGGCCGGATTCACCACCACCGTCCAGCAGTTCACCTCCAGCGGCGCCACCGGCTACAACCTGATAGCCGACTGGCCCGGCGGTGACACCGGGCAGACCCTGATGGTCGGCGCGCACCTCGACTCGGTCAGCTCGGGCGCCGGCATCAACGACAACGCCTCCGGTTCGGCGGCCGTCCTGGAGACCGCGCTCGCCGTCTCCCGCGCCCAGCTCCAGCCGGCCAAGCACCTCCGGTTCGCCTGGTGGGGCGCGGAGGAACTCGGTCTGATCGGCTCCCGGTACTACGTGAACAACCTGCCCGCCGCCGAGCGCGCGAAGATCTCGGGCTATCTGAACTTCGACATGATCGGCTCGCCGAACCCGGGCTACTTCGTCTACGACGACGACCCGGTGATCGAGCAGACCTTCAAGGACTACTTCGCCGGCCTCGGGGTGCCCACCGAGATCGAGACCGAGGGCGACGGCCGCTCCGACCACGCCTCGTTCAAGAACGTCGGCATACCGGTCGGCGGTCTGTTCACCGGCGCCGGCCGCACCAAGTCCAGCGCGCAGGCCCAGAAGTGGGGCGGTACGGCCGGGCAGGCCTTCGACCGCTGCTACCACTCCTCCTGCGACACCACCGCGAACATCAACGACACCGCGCTGGACCGCAACAGCGACGCCGCCGCCCACGCGATCTGGTCCCTGTCGGCCGGCACCACCAACCCGCCCGGCGGTGACGCGTACGAGTCGACGGCGGACGTCGCGATCCCGGACGCGGGAGCGGCCGTCACCTCGGCGATCCCCGTCACCGGGCGCTCGGGCAACGCGCCCGCCGCGCTGCGGGTCGGCGTGGACATCAAGCACACCTACCGCGGCGACCTGGTGATCGACCTGGTGGCCCCGGACGGCAGCGCCTACCGGCTGAAGAACTCCAGCGGCAGCGACTCGGCCGACAACGTGATCACCACCTACACGGTGAACGCCTCCTCGGAGGCGGCCAACGGCGAGTGGAAGCTGCGCGTCCAGGACGTGGCCCGGTACGACACGGGCTACATCGACTCCTGGAAGCTCACCTTCTAGCACCTGCCCCGCAGGCCCGCAGGAACGGCGAACGGCCCGGCCCGCCCCCCTCGTTCACAGGGGGCGGGCCGGGCCGCGCGGGTGACCGGCGTACCCAGTGGGGCTCAGACCGGCGCGGGGGCGGTGCCCGGATCCGCAGGGGCGGCCGCCTGCGCCGACCCGCGCCAGGCCCCGGCCGCCTCCGCGACCGGCCCGTCCCCACCGAGGGCGACGAGAGTCATCCGCCCGGGATCGAACAGGTCGGCCGCCGCCGCGGTCACGTCCTCGGGACGTGTGCGAAGGATCAGATCGGGCAGGTCCTCCAGCCACGAAGGGTCGCGCCCGGCGGACAGGGTCTCCCGGATCATGTCGGCCTTCACCGCGGGCGAGTCGAAGACGCCCAGAAGCTGCGCGGCGCAGAAGGCCGCCACGGGTGCGAGCTCCGCCCGGGTCACGGGTCGGAGGCGCAGGCTGTCCAGCTCCCGGCGGATTCCTTCCACCGCCGCCCCTGCCTCGTGCTCCGGGACGACGGCCCGGACGTAGGCACGGGGGATGTCGCGGCAGACGTCCCGTCCGGCGTGGATCTGCCGACCGGACCCCGGCGCCGACAGTCCGTGGACGGTCAGCCGCGAGGCGTGATGCGCGCCCACGACGGCGGTGGCGAGGTACCTGGCCGCCGCCCCCGTGTCCCCGTGCGTCTCCGGCGCGGACAGCGTCAGGTGCAGCCGGTCCGCTTCCGGCTGTCCCAGAGTCACGACTCCCGGACCGGGCGCACGCATCGCGCGGTGCCCCGCTCCGGCGGCGCCCGGCGGCGGGAGCGGCGTACCCCATGCGGACAGCGCGGCCCCGGCCGCCGAGGCGAACGCCTCCGGATCGATGTCGCCGACGGCGACGAGCCAGCCGCCCGGCACGACCACGCGCCGGTGGAACTCGGCCTGGCCCGGCGGCTCGGGCACCGGGACGGGAGCGCCCGCGCCACCACGGACGTCCCAGAAGCGGCGCAGCGCCGTGTCCATGACGGAGTCGGGATCGCGGTACCGGGCGGGTGGGGACGGTGGCGGCTCAGCGACGGGGACGACGAGCCCCGCCAGCAACCCCAGCCAGGCCCCGACGCGTTCGGGGCGGGCGTGACCGGTGACGTCCAGCCACTGCCCGTCCGAGGTGAGGTGGAAGGCCCCGCCTTCCCGGTCGGCCCGGTCCGCGGCGCCGGAACGCGCGCCAAGGAACCGGCTGAGCGCGTCCGCGCGGTCGGGCCACCACCAGCCGGGGCCACCGAGCGGAAGTCTCATCCGCAGCTCGACCAGCGGTACGCGACGGTCGGCCACGGCGACGATCCGGGTGCCGCACTCGAGGAAGGTGTCCGCGCGCGGACCGTGGAAGGGCACGGCCCCCGTCCCGAACGGCGGTACAGGACGGCCGGGGGCCACGGTCTCCCGGGCCGTGCGCCGTGAGGAGACCGGCACGTCGAGGAGGTGTGAGGGCCGGGACGTTCCGTCGGCCGGGCCGACCCCTCCGGACGCGGGCGAGTCCGCCCCCGAAGGGGTCCGCCACGGAACCGGCGGGCGGGTGCGCCGGTCCCCGGGGCCGAGCACCAGGACGCCCTTGGGCCCGGTGCTCAGCCGCCGGGCCGCGGCGGCGACCGCGCCGCCGGGGACCGCGTCGAGCGCGGAGGGCAGCTCGTCGAGGAGTTCGGCCCTCCCGAAGAGGAGTTCCAGCCTGCCCCGGGCCCGGGCCCGGGCGTAGGGATCCGCGTGCTCCCGCCAGTGCCTGGTGACCATACGCCGGACGGCGGTCGCCCGGGCGCCCTCGAGCGAGGGATCCTCGGCCAGGCGTGCCCATCCGTCCGTCATCGCCCGCACCGCACGCCGGGCGGGAACGCCCTCCGGCACCAGCGCGGTGACGACCAGCAGATCGCACTCACGGGCGTCGAGCAGACCGAAGACACCGCAGCTCGCCGACGCCCCCCGCACCCCCTCCGCCCCGTGGCTCGTGATCATCTCGGCCAGCACGGCGTGCGCGAGGTGGCCGGGGAGGTCATCGGCCGGGGCGGGGAGCCGGTAGCCGAGGGCGAGCGCCGCCGCGGGCACCCTCGGCTCGGTGCACTCCGCCCAGCGGTCGCCGGACGGTTCGGGCTCGCGCAGATCCGGGGCCGCGGCGAAGGGACGGGCCGGGATGTCGCCGAAGTGCCGTTCGATCAGGGCGAGCAGTTCCGCGGGGTCGTGGTCGCCGACGACGCTGAGGACGGCGTTGCCCGGCGCGTAGTGGGCGTCGAAGAAGTCGGCGCACTCATCGGGCGTGGCTGTCCGCAGCCGGTCCAGGGCGCCGTATCCGTCGTGTGCGCTGGCGAAGCCCTCGAAGACCACGGACGGCAGCAGCGGCCAGGGGAACCCGCCGTACGGCGGGGCCACGACGGCTTCGTGGATCTCCGTCTCGATGCCGTCGAGCTGTTCGGCCAGGGCCTCGGGGGTGAACAGCGGCGCACGCATCCGGTCCGCCTCGGCGAACAGCGCCCGCTCCAGTGCCGCGGCGGGAACGACCTGGTGGTAGTCGGTGTAGTCCTGGTGCGTGGTGCCGTTGGCCTGTCCGCCGAGCGGATGGACGTGCTCGTAGAAGCGGCCCTCCGGCAGGCCGGCGCTGCCGCGGAACATCAGGTGCTCGAAGAGGTGGGCGAACCCCTCGCGGCCCGGCCGCTCGGACCGGTAGCCCACTCCGTAGTGGACGCAGACGGCGGTCCGCGGGGTGTGCGGCGTGCGTTCGAGCACCACCCGCAGACCGTTTCCGAGAGTCGCCTTGGACAGGTTGCTCATGCATCTTCTCCTGCTACGGGTGGCTACAGGTCGACGAGAAAGCGAAGGAACCCGCTGTAGTGGTCGAAGCCGTGCTCGAACCCCTCCAGGTAGGCCGCGATGTCGTGGACGTGCAGCAGGATCCGCAGGGCGGCGATCCGGTTCCACTCCGGGCCGAGGTCCCGCCCGTACCCCTCCAGGAAGGCGTCGGTCAGCCGCTGCCAGTCCTCCTTGTCCCCGCCCACCTGCCACTGGAGTTCGACGAGTTCACCGACGACCCAGCCGACGTCGGCATACCAGGGACCCGCGTACAGGTCCTCGCCGACGAGCAGGTCCTGCGTGCCCTCGTCCGGATTCACCACGAGGGAGCCGAGGCCGGCCGCGCCGTGGCACAGCACGGCCGTGGGGTCGGTGGCGATCCCGTCCCGCCAGCCGCGCAGCAGGCTCCAGCGCTCCTCACCGAGCGATCGGCGCACCTCGCCGAGGGCGCATGCGGCGCGAGGGACCGCGGCACGCCCCGCGAGCCAGTCGTCGAGCCGCCGCAGACCGCGCGAGGGCCGGTACGGCAGGGGGCCCGGCGGGCGGGTGTCGTGCAGGGCGCGCAGCAGACGCCCCAGTTCACGCAGCGGGCCGGCGAAGGCCGGGCGCGGCCCCTCGTTCAGGACGAGGTGGGCCAGGGACGTCTCGCCGCACACGTCGTAGAGGCGGCTTCCGCCGTCCACCGCACCCACCACCAGCCGGCCGGAAGGCCCGGAGGACCCGGCCGGACGGCCCGCTTCGACCGGGGCCGTGCGCCCGGGAGCCTCCTCCAGCAGCCGGGCCAGTTCGCGTGTGTGCTGCTCGAACGGAGCGGGGGCCAGGGGGCCGGGGGTGCGCCGCCAGAGCCGGCCGCCGGACGGCAGCGGACGAGCGTGGACGGCGGTGTGCAGGAGCCCCGTGCCGAACTCCCTCACCGGGTGGTCCTCGTCCTTCTCCGCCACCGCGCCGAAGGGGCTTTCCGTCCCTGCCGCGGACCTGCTCTCCGCACCGGCCCCGGTCCCGATGCGCTCGGCCAGCAGGTGCAGCACATCCGGCAACGGCGGGGGGACCCACGCGTCGTCCCGCCCCGTCGTCAGGCTGCGGCCCGGTACGGGCGGTGCCAGGATCACGTCCGGGCGGGCGGCCAGCGCAGCCCAGTGCTGCCGCACCACCGGGCTCTCCAGCCCTCCGGGCGGCAGGGCGGGAGCCACTGCGACGGGTGCCCCGGAGCAGTGGGCGGCCAGCAGAGCGGGGCTGTCGGACAGCCCCAGGGCCAGTCGTGCCATGAAGTGCAGGGTGGCCGGGTACACGACGATCGCGTCGGCCCACTCGGCCCACTCGACGTGCCGGGCTCCTGCCGCGTCCGCCGGCCAGTCGTCCTGGTACACCGCACCGCCGACCCGGGAGGCGACCGACTGCCGGGTGACGAACCGTTCCGCACTGCGGGTGAGCACCACCTTGACGTCGAGCCGGGGATGGTGCAGGCGCAGCAGATCCAGCCAGTAGGGGGTCGACCAGGCATAGGCGGAGCCCGTGACCACCACGAGGAGCCGCTCGATCCCGAGTTCGGCCGTGCCCGGCTGCGGCTGGGCGCCGGCCGCGACGCCGTCGAACGGCCCGGCGGGCCCCGGCCCGGTCATGCGCCCACCGCCTGAAGCAGGTTCTCCAGCTCCGCGAGCGACGCGCGCTCGCCGTACCGCATGTGGACACCGGTGACGTTCAGGACGATCTCGTCGGCACCGGCGGCGGTGTACTCCGCCAGCCGCTCCACGAGTTCGTCCTGCCCGCCGTACAGGAAGGCGCCGCCGTCGAGGAGTGCCCGGGCATTGCCCTGCGGGTCGTCCGGCGACACCTCGATGCCGCAGCGGCCGAGCATGTCGGCGTAATGGGCGAGCATGGTGTGTCCGGTGCTGCTGATCGCGGCCAGCTCCACCGCGTCCCGCCCGGCGGCGTCGAGAGCCAGCGGCACCATCACCGCCACCCGCGGCACGGGACGCCCGGCGGCCTCCGCGCCCTCGCGCAGTGCCGGTACGAGCACGTCGCGGACGTAAGCGGCAGGGGTGAGCCAGGTGATGGCGACGTCGGCGATCTCTCCCGCCAGCCGTGCCATCCGCGGTCGGAGGACGCCGAGCCCGATGTGGACCGCGGGCCTCGGCAGCAGCGGAAGGTCCGCGTGGCAGGTGAAGTACCGCCCGGTGTGCCGGACCTCGCCGTCGTCGAGCAGCCCCCGCAGTACGGCGACGTACTCGCGCACGGCACCGAGCTGGCTGGCGTAGGGCGCACCCAGCAGGCTGTTCTGGAGCGGCACCGACCCCGGCCCGAAGCCCGCGACCACCGAGTGGCCCGAGGACAGCGCCAGCGCCCTTGCCTGCAGGGCGGCCTGGAAGGGGTGCCTCATCGGCATGAGCGTGACGCCTGTCCCGGTGGGCACCCGGAAGCCGCAGGCCGCCGCGTGGGTGAAGTCCTGGAAGGGCTCGTTGAGCATGGCCTGGCCCTGCCAGAGGCGGTGGGCGGTGGTCCACTGCACCAGGGCCGCGTACGGGAGCACCTGTTCGGGCCGGTGCGGCGCGAAGGGCATCAGCAGGGAGATGTCGGTCATCGTTCAACTCCCACCGGTGTCGGGAGGGCGGCAGCCGTACCGGTGCCCGCGGACCCGAGTTCCTGTCCGCGCACCAGCTCCGCGTAGAGCGGGCTGGTACGCATCAGCTCGTCGTGCCGTCCCTGGGCCGTGACCCGGCCGCCGGCCATCACCACGACGTGACGGGCGTGCTGCACCGTGGAGATGCGGTGGGCGACGACGAGGACGGCCCGGTCGCGGCCCATCCGGTCGAACAGGGAGCGCAGGCGGAGTTCGTTGACGCTGTCCAGTTGAGAGGAGGGTTCGTCGAGCAGGACCAGTGGGGCGTCCGACAGTCCGGCGCGGGCGAGCGCGAGCCGCTGCCGCTGTCCGCCCGAGAGGTCGTGCGCACCGCCGAGCACGGTGTCGAGACCGTCGGAGAGCCGGGACACCTCGTCCTCCAGGCCGACGTCGCGCAGCGCGCGCCACAACTCCTCGTCGTCCACGGGGTCCCGGCGGCCCAGGGCGAGATTGCGGCGGACCGTGTCCCTCAGCAGGGTGGCGGACTGGTCCACATACGCGATCCGGCCCCGCAGTTCGGACAGGTCCCAGCGCCCGGCGTCCCTGCCGAACACCTCGACGCGGCCCGTGTCCGGCTCCATGAAGCGCTCGACCAGGCCGAGGACGGTCGACTTGCCCGCTCCGGACGGCCCGACGACGGCGGTCAGACCCCGTGCCGGAACCGTCAGATCCGCCTCCTGCAGGACCGGTTCGGCGCCGTAGCCGAACGACACCCCGGAGAAGCGCACGGCGGGCGACTCGTCGGTCGCCTCGTCGGTCGCCTCGTCGGAGGCCGAGGCGGTCACCCCGTCGCCGGGGAGGGCGGGCTCGCCGGTGCACTGGGGTTCCGACGGCAGCGCGAACAGGTCGTCGAAGCGCTTGCGCGACGCCAGGCCCGCCTGGATGGTCGTGATGCCGGAGATGGCCATGATCATGGGGGCGGCGAGCTGGAAGAGATAGAGGAGGAAGGAGACGAAGGCGCCCAGTTCGAGATCGCCGCCGACCAGCCGCGCGCCGCCGCCGAGCACGACGGCGACGAGGGCGATCTGCTGGCCCAGGTTCACGACCGGGACCATCAGCGCCTCCAGGGCGGACGCGCTGGTCTCGATGCGCGCGACGCTCCTGGCCCGGCCGGCCAGTTCCTCGGAGGCGGAACGCTCCGCACGGTACGCCTTGACGATCGTGAGCGACTCCATCATCGCCACGAAGTGGCCGGTCAGTGCGCCCACTTCCTCCTGGATGGCCAGGTACTTGCGGCGCAGAGCCACCATCACGACGCCGATGCCCGCGAGCGCGAGAAGGAAGGCGCCGAGGGTGAGCAGCAGCAGCACCCAGTCCAGGATCCCCATGATCACCAGGGTTCCGAGCAGGGTGGCCAGCGCCATCGGAAGCTGGATCGGGCCGATGTCGACCACGCTCTTGACGGCTGCGGCGTCGGCGGTGAGCCGTGTGGCCAGGTTGCCCGTGCCCTCGGTTCGCGCGGTGTGCAGCGAGAGGCCCAGCGAGTGCCGCATGCTGCGGACCCGCAGCCGGGCGACCAGGTCGTGGCCGGTGCGTGAGAGGAGGTAGGTCGCGAACGCGTTGGCGGCGGCGGCACCGAGACCCACTCCGGCCATGAGCCAGATCCACCGGGCGTACCCACGCCCCTCCTGGATCGCGCCGAGCAGTTCGCCCACGGTCCACGGGAGCACCAGCGTCGCCGAGGTGGCCAGCAGCGCGAGGCCGAGCACGCACGTCAGCAGCAGGCGTCTGCCCGCGAATATCTCCCGCAGGATGAGCAGCCGCTCGGGCTGCCCGCTCGGGGGTGTCTGCCGCGGATTCGTCATCAGTGGTTCCTCGTCGCCGGTTCAGGCCGTGAACTCGATCAGGGAGCGGACGGGGGTGGCGGGACCCTCCCAGGTCGCCTTCAGTCCGGCCGCCCGGCCCAGCTCCGTCAGCTCCGCCACCGTGCGCACGGGGTGCGGCATCATGGCCCGCACCCACAGCCCGGACCTGGCCGCCTCCGGGTCCGCGGGGTCGGGGCGGAGGCTGACCTCGGCCACCAGCACCCTGCCGCCGGGGCCGGCTGCCTCGGCGCAGCGGCGGAGGATCGCCGTCGCGCGCTCGTCGTCCCAGTCGGCGAGGACGGCGGAAAGGAGGTAGACGTCGTGGCCCGTGGGCAGCGGCTCGAAGAAGCTGCCGCCGACCGCGGTGGCGCGGCCCGCGAGACCCGTGGCCGCGAAGTGGTCGCGGGCGAGTGCCGCGGTGCCCGGCAGATCGACGAGGGTGCCGCTCAGGTGCCCGTGCCCGCGCAGCAGGTTGACGAGCAGGGCACCGGTGTTCCCTCCGATGTCCGCCACACTGCGGACGCCCGACCAGTCGTATGCCTCCACCACGAGTTCACCGTCGAAAACGAGTTGGTCGGCGGTGACGCGAGCCAGCGCGCCGGCGAACTCGGGCCGGGTGTCCAGGCTTTCCCAGTAGCCCTCCCCGAACATGCCGACGTGCGCCGGCTCCCCGGTGCGCAGGGTGTGCACGAGCCCGAGCAGGGCCGTGTCCGACCGGCCGAACATGCCGTCCAGACGGAGGAACTCCCGCACGGAGGCGGGGTGGTCCTCGCGCAGTGGCTGCCCCGCGGCGGTCAGCTCCACGCCGC
The DNA here is from genome assembly GCF_040630445.1 of Streptomyces sp. NPDC005805. Classification (NCBI taxonomy): domain Bacteria; kingdom Bacillati; phylum Actinomycetota; class Actinomycetes; order Kitasatosporales; family Streptomycetaceae; genus Streptomyces; species Streptomyces sp. NPDC005805. The sequence continues at coordinate 150,419 of NZ_JBEXXN010000006.1, read as the reverse complement.
CGGACTCGTCGCGGCGCAGCAGTCCCAGGGCGACGAGATAGTCCAGCAGGCTGTCGAACCGGTCCGTGCGGGCGTCGCAGAGGCGGGCCAGCTCCCCGGGGTCGCCGGTGCCCGCGGCGATGTGGTCGGCCACCCCGAGCGTCGCCGCGGCGCGGACCGCGGCCGGACGCAGCAGATCGGCGAGGTCGACGAGATTCCTGGCGTGGGCGAGGTCGTCCATGGGTCGGTGCTCCTGGGAGGGTTCGGGTGTGGTGGTGCGAAGTACATGCGGGCGGGCGAGCCGGGACGTGCGCGGCCGACTGCCGGGCGGGCAGGGCAGGCCCGGGGCCCGGGCACGGCGACCGGTGGTCGTCCGTGCCCGGGCCGCACGGCGGCTCAGCAACCGCCCTTGATGGTCCTGGCCGAGAACTGGCTGGCCATCCAGGACACGCCCGCGCTGGCCGCGGCCGCGCACAGCGGAGTGCTGGCGGGAGCCTCGGCCGCCGCACCGAGCTCCAGCTCCTCCGCGTCGGCGTAGGCGTCGTAGCCCGCGGCGAGTTCCATGATCGTCGTGGTCTTCATTCGTCACCTCCTCTCGGTCACGGGTCCCCGTCCCGCCGGGCGGCGGGACGGAGCACGCGAGGGATCACTCAGCAGGTGATCTCGTAGGTGGCGCCGCTGACGGCGCTGGCGCCGGCGCTCGCCCAGGCGCCGCACTTGACGGAGCTGGCACGGGACGCGGCGACCGAGACACACACCCAGGTGGTCGCCGGCGCGCCGGCGGCGGCGCTGACGTTGAGCTCGTCGACCTCGGTGTAGGCGTCGTAGCCGGCGACGAGGTCCGCGATGACGGTGCTCTTGTTGCTCATGTTCTCTTCACTCTCGTTCAGTTCTGACCTGAATCCAGGGGGCGCGGTTACGCCCCCTGGAAAGCACTTCAGCCCTGGACGACGCGGCACCGCCGGACGGTCCCCCGGCACCGGGGTGCGGGTGGGGGCGGGGCGGGCCGCCTCCCGGACCGGGAAGGGCCGGTCCGGGAGGAGCGGTTTCAGGCAGCGGGCGGGCTGACGTTCTGCGAGGGGTCCTCGGGGTCGACACCGGCCCGCACGAGCAGGGTGCGCAGGACCCGGGGGAACGCGTCCGGGTCGTCGGCGGTGTCGACCAGCGCCTCGGCCAGGACCCCGGCGCGGTGCTGGCCGAAGCTCAGGCCCCGCATCGCGGGGGCGGGGTCGTTCGGCTCCCAGGCGGTGGCCACACCCGGCCGGAGCCGACGGGTGAACAGCGAGGTCTCCGGACCGACTCCGGGCAGGTCCCCGAGGACCGCGGCGAGCCCGGGCGCGAGATGGGCGCTGCTCTCGTCCAGGTAGACGACGAGCGCGTCCCGCCTCGGGTAGAGGTACTTGGAGGAGACGACCTTCGCCCGGTAGACCGCGCCGCAGTCCTCCAGGTGGTGCAGTGCGGTGCGCCAGATCGCCGGTGCGGCGGTCCAGTCGGTGATGTGGACGTAGACCCGCAGGAGTCCGGCGGACCGGTGCGGGGCCGTTCCCTCGACGAGGAAGAAGCCGGGGGACAGGGCCGGACGCAGTGGGGTGTTGACCACCTCGACGAGCGAGCCGGGAACCGCCCCTTCGGCGCCGCGCACCTGGTCGACGGGCACCCGGACACGGACGCCGCCCAGTTCCACGAGGTGGGTGTCCGTCCCGGGCCCGGCCATCAGCGCACGCAGGGTGGTGGCACGGTGCGGCACCCCCTCCGCGAGCAGCTTCTCGAACTCCGGGTCGCGCAGCCGGAAGGGCAGTCCCTCGTCGGCGACGTCGAGGCCGGCGTGCAGTTCCTGATAGAGCGCGTCGGCGAGCAGCCGCCGCAGCTCCCTCGGGCTGTCGGCCTCGATGGTCCGGCCGCCCACGGTCGCCCCCGAACGGTCCGGCAGTACCCGGACCGAGCGCCCCGCCCGAAGCAGCTCCGGGGCCGGCCCCTCACCGCCCGGTGTTCCGCCCGCGATTGCGGTGCCCGCCGCTCCGGCGCCGATGGTTCCGGTGCCGGTCGTTCCGCTGCTCATGACACGTCCTCGAATCCCAGAATGTGCGCGAACCTGTCCGGCGTCAGGAGGGCCCGCCGGCCGACACCCGCCGCGGCACGCTCGATGCCGGAGAGACGCTGCCCCTGCGCGGCGCCCGCGATCAGCCTGTCGAGCAGGTGCCATCCGGCGAACGCGGTGGCGCGGGCGGGAAAGCCCGCGTCGAGCGGGCGGGGCACGGAGCGGTAGCCCGTCCAGAAGCGGTGCACCAGCGGGAGCAGGCGCTCCATCCGTGCCGCTCCGCGCTGCAGTACCTGTTCGTGCGTCAGTTCCATGTCGGCGAAGGCGGATCCGGGGTCGCCGCGGTGGGTGACGATGTCCAGGACCGAGCGGTAGAGCCATTCACCGGCGAAGGAGCCGACGTCCCTGGCCGCGTCACCGGCACGGAATTCCTCCCAGTCCGTGAGAACGGGTGTCCCGTCCCCACGGACCAGGAGCTGGTCCACGCGCAGGTCGCAGTGGGTGGGCACCCCGGGGGCCTCCGCCTCCTGCCGCTGCAGCCGTTCGATCGCGTCGACGAGCGGCGCGTCGTGCTGCATCAGCCGCCACGCCTCAAGTTCGGCGTGACTGAGGCTGTTGTACAGCCCGAGCGGCATCCCGTGCAGGATCGAGGCGTCCGGGAGGGAGGGAGTGCTGTCGTCCAGCGGCCGGGCCGCGTCGGCCGCGTGCAGCAGACCGACGGTGCTGCCGACGGACTCGGCGAGGTCGCCCCCGAAGGTCTCGTCCACCATCAGCTCGGCGCCGCCGCGGGCCTCGATGCGCTCGAAGACGACGAGGTGTTCCGCCTCGTCGTGCCCCAGCATGACCGGCACACGGCCTCGCAGACCGGGCACGTCCCGGACGAAGTCCTCGAAGGACAGCAGCCGTGCCATCCGTGCCCGCATGTCGGGGCCGGGCCCCACGAGCCGCTTGACGAACACCTCGCGTCCGCCGGACGTGCGCCCGAGCCATGCCTGGTTGCGGCCGACCGGAGCGGTGACGGAGTCCCGCAGGAAGGCACCCGCGCCGATGCTGTCGAGCAGGGCGTCGACCGCGGGCACAGCACCCAGGTCCACCGGACGGAACCCCGTCGCACGCCGCTTCGCGCCGACTGCTTCCCGGACCGCGTCCGGGGCACCGGACACGACTGGTTCTGTTGTGAGCATGTGTCCCCCGTTGAAGATCTGCCTCGGCGGACGTCGGTTGTGCCGCTCTCCCGCCGGGGCACGACGAGTCTCGCCCCGCGACTCGGGGTCCCACCACCCGCCTCGGGTAGGCGGTGCGCCCCCGGTCGGCGGGCGGTTCACCGTCCGCCGACCGCCGGTCGGCGGTGCTTCCCCTGCTTCGGCGGGGTCCGGGGGCTCCGGGGCCTGCCATCGCCCGGCGCGGGGCGGGGCACGCGGCCGGAACGCGGCACGGCGGGCTCCGGCCGGAGTGACGGCCGGAGCCCGCCGTGTCATGGCGAGGCCGGGAGGGCGCGGTCCGCTGCCCCGTGGAGCAGGCCGCGGGCGTGTCCGTTGCGCAGGAGGCCGCGGGTCAGGCGGCGCACCCCGGCGGGGGCGAGGGCTGACGCACCTCCAGCTTCGCCCGGTCGGCGATCACGGCCGCCTGTACCCGGTTGGTGACGTTCAGCTTGGTGAGGATGTCGCTCACGCAGTCCTTGACGGTTGCCGTGCCGAGCCCGAGGCTGCGGCCGATACCGGCGTTGGGCAGCCCCTCCGCGAGCATCGCGAGCACATCCCGCTCGCGGGCGTTCAGCACCTGGGTGAGTCTGCGGGCCCGGGCCGTGTCCGCGTTGTCCTGGACCTCCGTGCCCAGTTCCCTCAGGAGCCGGGCGGACGCGAGCCGGGACAGGACCGTCGAGCCGGCGGCGAGCGCGCGGACCGAGGCCACGAGTTCCTCGGGACCTGTGTCCTGCAGCAGGCAGCCCGCCGCCCCGCGGCTCAGCGCGGTGAGGACGGGCTCGTCGGCGGAGGGCCCCGGCAGCACGGCGACCCGCGGCGGTCCGGGCAGTTCGAGCAGACCGTCGAGGACACGGAGTCCGTCGGCGGTCCACAACCGCAGGTCGAGCAACACCACATCCGGGCTGCGGCGCCGGGCCTCCGTCAGTGCGTCCGCCCCGCCCGCCTGACATGCCGTCATCCCGTCCGCCGCCTCGACGATCAGGCGCAGGCCGGCGCGCAGCAGCGGTTCGTCGTGGACGATCAGTGTCGTGATCACCCGCTCACCCCCGCGCCGCACGGCGGTTCTGCACCGCACGGAGCAGGAACATCCCGACGATGACGGCGAGCGAGACCCAGACGGCGTGGTCGGTGATGGTCTCCGCCAGGTCGACCGCAGGTTGCCCGATGGCGTAACCGAGAAGGGTGAACATGCCCGTCCACACCGCGGCGCCGACGGCGTTGAGGCCGAGGAACGCCCAGAGTCCCATCCCCACCCAGCCCGCCGACGCGAACGCCAGGGGACTGGGGACGAGGGGCAGCGGCGCGAGGACGACCGCGGCGGCGATGAACTTCCGGTTCCGGGCGCTGTCGGGGCCCGGTGGGCCGCCCCCGGCCGTGCCGGTGTCCCCCGGGGAGGCGGGGACGTCCTCACCCGGTGCCCCCGCGGAGGTCTCCGCCGGGGATCCGGCGGGTGAGGTGTCGGCCGCTGCGGCGGCAGGTCCGGGCGGGCCGGTGAGCATCCCGACGATGTTGCCGCCCCAGAGGCGGCCTGCCCACCAGAACACCCACGCGAACTTCATCATCCCGAAGACGCCCGCGGCGAAGGCGATCAGCAGCGGGGTGTCCCCGACGCGCGCTGCGGCGCCCGCGACGGTCATGGCCGTCTGGGTTCCCGTCAGCATTTCCAGCAGCACCGGGTGGGAGCCGATGAGCCAGGGCCGCAAGGGCCACATGGCGAATGAATAGGCGAACACCAGCCACATTCCGTACCAGCAGACGAGGTCTCTGGTCGACGGCGCTCCCGCCCACGGCAGCCAGGGCTTGTCGAGTGGGCGCGAGGAAGCGGCCGGTGCACTCCGGGTCTCGGTGGTCAAGCGAAACCTCTCAAGTGATGACCGGACAGATGGGGTGCGGGCCGCACGGGCGGCCCGCCGTCGGATGCGATCAGTCGGGAGGCAGGGCCTCCCTGTCGGCGCTCGAGGGGGCGTCCGCGAGGGCGACGATGCGGCGCAGTTCCGCGGTGTGCCCCGCCAGGGCACGCCGCCCGTCACGGGTGAGCCCGACCCAGGTACGGGGGTACGACGCCCCCCGCGTCTTGGTCACCTCCACGTACCCCGCCTCCTCCAGCACCTTGAGGTGCTTGCTGAGGACGGAGTCGCTCACCCCGAGGCTCTCCCGGACCCGGGAGAACTCCATGGCGTCGACGGCCGCCAGCAGGGAGCAGATCTGGAGCCGGTTCGGCGCATGGATCACCGCGTCGAAGCGGGGTTCGGTCACCGGCCCTCCCGCAGTTCCCGACGCACGGTCGTGTCGACGCGGTGCCCCATCACCACCGTGAGCACACCGGTGACCAGCCCCGCGCCGGCGACGGCCCAGGGGACGCCGAAGCCCCACTCCAGCGTCATACCGGATGCCACCAGCACCAGGCAGGCCAGCAGGTACGCCCCGAAGACGCGGGCCGCGCCGGGAGTGCTCGTGTAGCGGTCGAACGAGATGCCGCTGCTCCGCCTGAGGGCCCAGCCGAGCCCCAGGACCACGAGCACGAACGGCCCCATGGCCCAGTTGGCCCACCGCAGGCTGATGGACACGCAGACAAGAGCGAAGGCCAGCCCGAGGCCGCTGTGGAACCACCAGGGGCTCGACACGCTGTCGGCGACGCGCGCCCTTGAGGCCGCCGCCTCGCCCAACGCGCGACGAGCCGCCTCGGCGTCGGGCAGCCCGGAGGAGGTCGATGAGGGCGAGTTACTTTCCATATTGGAAAGTATAGAGGAACTGCTGTCCATCATGGCAAGTGGTTTCCGTGCTCCTGAACCTCGGCGGCCGGCCCGGGCACCGTCCGGGAGCGCCGACGGCCCGGCCGCCCGCAGTCCCGGTCGCCCGCGTCAGCCGGCGGCTTCCCGGCCCCGGGCCGCCCCGTCCGCCCCGGACGCGGCGCAGTTCAGCCCGTTGCGCTGGGCGAGCAGTGCCGCCTGCACGCGGTTGCCGACCTTCAGCTTGAGCAGGATGGCGCTGACGTGCTCCTTGACCGTGCTGACTCCCATGTGCAGCCTCGCCGCGATCCCCTGATTGGACAGCCCGTCCGTCAGGCAGCCCAGCACTTCCCGCTCGCGGGAGGTCAGGGAGGTGAGGAGGTCCCGGTCACCCCGCCCTCCCCGGGTCGCGAGGTAGCCGTCGATGACCTGGCGCCCGACCACCGGCGCGAGAACTCCTCCACCGCCCGCGAGGATCCGGACCGAGTGGACGAGCTGCTCCGGGGCCATGTCCTTGAGCAGGAACCCGTCCGCCCCGAGGCGCAGCGCGGCCGAGACGTGCTCCTCCCCGGCGAAAGCCGCGAGCACCGCCACCGCCGGCCGACCGGGCATGGTGCGCACATCGGCGAGGACGGAGAAGCCGTCCGCCGCCGGCATCGAGAAGCCGAGGAGCACCACGTCGGGCCGGCAGGCTCGGATCCGGGCGGCTGATTCGGCGCGGTCGCAGTCCGCGACCACCTCCATGTCGGGTTCCGCTCCCAGGATGCCGACCAGAGCCGAACGAGCCAGCGACTCCTCGTCCACAACGATCACGCGGATCACAGCACCTACCCCCGTTGGTAACCGATTGGTCAAATCATACTCACGGACGATCACCACCGGTCCGCCGCCCGCAGGCCCTCTCCAACAGGGCGCCCCGCCACCGGACTCCGGTGGCGGGGCGCGGGTTCACCCGGGAAACGGGCGTCAGCCCTTGGCGGCCTTGTTCGCCGCGTCGAGCAGCGCGTCCTTGGTGACGGCGCCGACGTAGACCGTGCCGTCGTCGGTCATCAGCGCGTTCACCAGGCGGGTCGAGAAGACCGTGCCCGTCCCGAACCTGCCGCTGACCTTGTCGCCGATGGAGTCCAGGAACTGGCCCGCCTCCGCCGGGAGTTCACCCTTCTCGGCCTGGCCCTTCCCGTTCCCGGACGCCTCGTCCGAGCCGCCGACGGTGAGGATCGACGTCCAGCCCTCGCCGATGACCTCCGGGCCCTCGGCGCCGAGCAGCCCGGCGGGCCCGCCCGGGAGTTCCGCGTCGTCCTTGCCCTTGGCCTTGTCCCGGCCCTGGTCGGCGCCGGACGCCTCCGCCGCCTTGTCCACCTCGTCGGCCTCGGTGATCTTCGCGCCCTTCGGCGGGGTGAAGTCGAAGGTGGACGCGGCGGGCTTGGCGAAGTCGACCCGGGTGAAGCCCGCGTCGATCACGGCCTTGCCGCCGCCGCTGGGCGTGAGGGTGAACTTCAGCGGGGTGCCGGTCTTCGCGTCGACCGCGATGGTGACCGACTTGACCGTCGAGCCCTTCTGCTCGGGCGCGACGACGAGCTGGTACGCGTCCCGGCCCGCGACCCGGGCCGTGCCGCCGACCCGGTAGGAGGTGGTGTCGCCGGAGAACTCCAGCAGCTCGTCGGCGAACTCCTTCGGGGTGGCGGGCAGTTCGGCGGACGGGTCCGGCTTCGCGTCCCCGCCGTGCTCGCCGGCGGGCTCCTCGGCCCGGAACGCCTCCTTCGAGGCGCTGTCCCAGGCCCAGACCTCGTCGCCGTTGCGGATGAGGCTGTACTCCTCGGAGCCGTCGACGAGGGTGAGCTTCTGGCGCTCCGGGCCGTCGGCCGCGATGCGCAGGGTGTGGGTGCCGGAGGCGAGTTCGGTCAGCTTGGCCCGCGGGTCGGCGGACGCGCCGTCGCCGGAGGCCCCCGCGACGGAGCCGAGGAGCCCGTCCATGGCCGGCAGCCCGAGGTCGGTGCTGATCTTCACCGTGCCGGAGAGCTGCTGGGTGTCCGAGGCCGCGATCTTCTCGATCAGCTCGCGGGCGGTGACCTTCGGCAGCTCGGGGTCACCGGAGTTGGCGAGCGCCGGCACGAGGCCGATGGTTCCCGCCGCCACACCGGCCACCGCCAGGGGGACGACATAGCGGGCGGCCCTGCGGCGGCCCACCGCGGGGCCCGGGGCCTCGCCGGTGGTGTGTGCGCTGTCGTTCGGTGCCATGGTGTGCCCTACCTCCGTGGTTGGTCAGGGGTGGTGTTGTCCATATGACCAAACGGACGGCCCCTCAGGCGTCAGCCCCCGGAAGCAAACCCGCGTACCCCTCGGGTATGACAACCGGCCCGGCCTCTCCCCCGTCCCGTAGGGGCGGAGCGCCCCCGGACTCGGGGTTACCGGCCCCGGCCCGGCGCACAAGGGGCGTCAGCCGGCGCGGTGCACCACCGCGTCGCACAGCTCCTCCAGGGCCGCCTTGGCATAGCCGTCCGGCAGCGGCGCGAGCATCGTCCGCGCCTCCTCGGCGTAGCGCACGGTCTCCCGGCGGGCCTGCTCCAGGGCGGGGTGGGCGCGGAGCAGGCGCAGGGCCTCCGCGTGCCGGGCGTCGTCGGCGAGGTCGCTCTCCAGCAGGGCGACCAGTTCGGCGTCCTCGGGCCGTCCGCCCGCCTCGGCCGCCGCGCGCAGCAGGAGGACGGGCAGGGTCGCGATGCCCTCGCGCAGGTCGGTGCCGGGGGTCTTGCCGGACTCGTGGGAGTCGGAGGCGATGTCGAGCACGTCGTCGGCGAGCTGGAAGGCCACGCCGAGCCGCTCGCCGTACTGGGTCAGGACCTCGGTGACCCGCTCCTCGGCGCCCGCCATCATCGCGCCGAAGCGGCAGGAGACGGCGACCAGCGAGCCGGTCTTGCCCGCGAGGACGTCGAGGTAGTGGTCGACCGGGTCGCGGCCGTCGCGCGGCCCCGCGGTCTCCAGGATCTGGCCGGTGACCAGGCGCTCGAACGCCTCCGCCTGGACCCGCACCGCCTCCGGGCCGAGGTCGGCCAGGATGTGCGAGGCGCGGGCGAAGAGGAAGTCGCCGGTCAGGACGGCCACCGAGTTGTCCCAGCGGGAATTGGCGCTGGGCACCCCGCGCCGCACCTCCGCCTCGTCCATCACGTCGTCGTGGTACAGCGTGGCGAGGTGGGTCAGCTCGACGACGACGGCCGAGGGCACGACACCCGGCGCGTAGGGGTCGCCGAACTGGGCGGCCAGCATCACCAGCAGCGGACGGAAACGCTTGCCGCCCGCGCGGACCAGGTGCTGGGCGGCCTCCGTGATGAAGGGCACCTCGCTCTTGGTGGCTTCGAGCAGGCCCTCCTCGACAGCCGACAGCCCGGTCTGGACATCGGCCTCAAGAGCCTGGTCCCGCACGCTCAGCCCGAACGGCCCGACGACGGTCACGAGGGGGTCTCCTGTCTGCTGACGATCACACGGATTGTCGATGTGTCGCTGGATTCGCTCATGTCAGCGTATCCGGTCGGCTTTCGATCACCGTGAGCGCCTTCCTGCACCCGCCGGTATGTTCTTTTCGATGCCGTCACGCCCGCTTTGCGCCGTCCGGCGGGAGGAGTTCCCGCTCCTCGGCACGCGGGCCGCCACCGGGAGGCACCGCCCATGCGCATCCGTACCGACCTGCCGTACGAGACCGCCCACGAGGACCTCCGCATCCCCCTGCCCGACGGCACCCGCCTCCACGCCCGCCTCTGGCGTCCGGTCTCCGGCGAACCGGTTCCCGCGCTGCTGGAGTACCTGCCGGACCGGCTCACCGACCGGACCGCGCCCCGCGACAGCCGGCGCCACCCCTGGTACGCCGGGCACGGGTACGCCTCGGTGCGGGTCGACGCGCGCGGGCACGGCAACAGCGAGGGGCTGCCCGGCGGCCCGTACGACGAGCGGGAGCTCGCGGACGGGGTCGCGGTCGTGGAGTGGCTGGCGGCGCGGCCTTGGTGCACCGGCCGGGTGGGCATGTTCGGGATCGGCCGGGGCGGCGGCGACGCCCTGAGGATCGCCGCCCGCGCGCCCGGGCCGCTCAAGGCGGTCGTCGCGGTCTGCGCGCCGGACGACCGGTACGACAACAATGTCCACTACCTGGGCGGCTCCGTCCTCGCCACGGGGACGCACGCCCGGTCCGCGGCCGCGCTGGCCCTGGTCGTCCGCCCGCCGGACCCGCTGCACGCCGGGGAGGGCTGGCGGGAGCAGTGGCTGGAGCGGCTGGAGGCGGTGGAACCGCCCGTGCGCACCTGGCTCGCCCACCAGCTCCGCGACGACTACTGGCGCGGCGACGACGGGTGCGACGGCGACGGGCGCGGCGACGACGGGTGCGACGGCGACGGGCGCGGCGACGACGGGCGCGGCGACGACGGGCGCAGCGGCGGCGTCCGCGAGGACCGCTCCGCGATCCGGGCGGCCGTCCTCGCGGTGGGCGGCCGGCACGACCCGTACCGGGACACCGTGCTGCGGCTGGTCGAGCAGCTGCCCGCGGACCGGGTGCGCGGGCTGATCGGGCCCTGGTCGCACCAGTACCCGGACCGGGACCTGCCGTCCGGCCCGGCGATCGGCTTCCTCCAGGAGACCCTGCGCTGGTGGGACCGGCATCTGAAGGACGCGGACAACGACGTCATGGACGAGCCCCTGCTGCGCTCCTGGATCAGCGCCTCGCACCGGCCGCCCGCCGCCTGCCCCGACCCGCCCGGCCGCTGGGTCGGGGACCCGGCGTGGCCCTCCCCGTACGTCACCCCGGTGGCCTACGCGCTGGCCGGCGATCCGGTCCTGGTGCGCTCCCCGCAGCGGACCGGCCTCGACGCCGGCCGGTTCCTCCCGCGCGGCGAGGACGCCGATCTGCCGCCCGACCAGCGCGAGGAGGACGCCCGCTCGGCGAGCTTCGAGTTCCCCGTGGCCGGGGCCCCGGTGGAGATCCTGGGACGGCCCCGGGTGACCCTGCGGCTGCGCGCGGAGGCCCCGCGCGGGCAGGTGGCCGCCCGGCTCTGCGACGTGGCCCCGGACGGCTCCTCGACCCTGGTGACCCGGGGCGTGCTCAACCTCTCCGCCCGCCGGGGCCCGGACCGGGCCGTGCCCTGGCCCCCCGGGGAGAGCGAGGAGGTGACCTTCGAGCTGGCCGGCGCCGGGTACGCCTTCCCGCCGGGCCACCGCATCCGGCTCGCGGTCTCCTCGGCGTACTGGCCCTGGATCTGGCCGCAGCCGGACGCGGGCGGCTTCACCCTGGACCCGGCGGGCTCCCGGCTGGAGCTGCCCGTACGTGACGCGGCCGCCCACCCCGAGGACGCCGGCATCCGCTTCGAGGAGCCCGAGCAGTCCGAACCCGTCCAGGTCACCGTCCCCGCCACCCTCGACGAACCGCGCCCCGAGCGGCTGGTGGTCCGGGACGTGGCCGCGGGCACCTGGCGGCTGGAGGCGGACCCGCACCTCGGGACCCGGGTCCACCCGGACGGTCTGGAGTTCACCGAGGACGCCGTCGAGACGTACACGATCCAGGAGGACGACCCCCTCTCCGCCCACGCCCGCGCCGACTGGACCGTCCGCCTCCACCGCCCCGAACTCGCCTGGGACGTGCGGATCACCACCCGCTCGGAGCTCTCCTGCGACGCGGCGGACTTCGTCACCGCGGACGAGGTCGTCTGCCGGGACGGCGACGAGGTCGTCTTCCACCGCACCTGGGAGCGGCGCATCCCGCGCACGGCAGGCTGAGCGGCCGCCCGGACGGGGTTCCGGGGCCGGGTCCCGGCGGGCTGAGCACGAGGGGCCGCCGGGCGGCGCGGGGCACCGGTGTGGCGGGCGGCGCGCCCACGTAACGTGTCGTCCACACCCGTGGAAAGCGAGGCAGGCACCGATGTCCGAGCAGAGCCCGCTCGACGTGGCCGAGGGCGATCCCTTCGGCCCGCACAACCTCCCGTACGGCGTCTTCACCACCGCGGACGACCCCGAGCGCCGCAGGCTCGGTGTGCGGATCGGCGATCACGTCCTGGACGCCGGGGCGGCCGCCCTCGCCCTCGGCTCCCCCTACGCGGACCTGCTCGGCCGGCCGAGCCTCAACCCCCTGCTGGCGGCCGGGCGGACCGTCTGGCGTGATGTGCGCCGCGCCCTCACCGCCTGGGTCACCGTCCCCGCCCACCGGCCGGACATAGAGCCCCTGCTGCACCCGCTCTCCGCCGTGACCATGCACCTGCCGTACGAGGTGGCCGACTACGTCGACTTCTACGCCAGCGAGCACCACGCGACCAACGTGGGCCGGATCTTCCGCCCGGACGGCGACGCGCTCACCCCCAACTGGAAGCACCTGCCCATCGGTTACCACGGCCGCTCCGGCACGATCGTGGTCTCCGGGACGGACGTGGCACGCCCCTCCGGGCAGCGCAAGGCGCCCACCGACCCGGCGCCGGTCTTCGGACCGTCCGTGAAGCTGGACATCGAGGCCGAGGTCGGCTTCGTCGTCGGCACCCCGTCCGCGCTCGGCACCCCCGTCCCGCTCGACTCCTTCCGCGACCATGTCTTCGGGCTGTTCCTGCTCAACGACTGGTCGGCGCGGGACATCCAGGCGTGGGAGTACGTGCCGCTCGGCCCGTTCCTGGGCAAGTCCTTCGCCACCTCGGTCTCCGCGTGGGTGACCCCGCTGGAGGCCCTGGACGCGGCCCGGACCGCGCCGCCCGCCCGGGACTTCGACCTCCTGCCGTACCTGGACGACTCCGCGGAGGAGGAGCCCGGCGGCTTCGACCTGCGGATCTCGGTGGCGATCAACGGCACGGTGGTCGCGGAGCCGCCGTTCGCCTCGATGTACTGGACGGCGGCCCAGCAGCTCACCCATATGACCGTGAACGGCGCGTCCCTGCGCACCGGTGACGTGTACGGCTCCGGCACGGTGAGCGGTCCCGAGGTGAACCAGCGCGGCTCCCTGCTGGAGCTGACCTGGAACGGCCGCGACGCCATCGAACTCCCGGACGGCAAGCGCACCTTCCTGGAGGACGGCGACGAGGTCACCCTCACGGCCTGGGCCCCGGGCCCGGACGGGGTGCGTGTCGGGTTCGGCGAAGTCACCGGCCGGATCGTTCCGTCTGCTTCTTTCTGAGGCTCGGTTCGGGGCGGACGCCGGGCCCGGAACGGGGCGGAAGGGCTCCCGGGCCCGGTCAGGCGGCGCGCCAGAGGGCGGGGACGGACGGGGGTTCCCAGCCCGGCTGGGCCAGGTGGGCCTGGAGGCACACATAGGCCGCGCCGCCGTGGGTGACCCGGTCGCCCGCCGCGTAGGACGCCCCGGCGCGCCAGGCCCCGCCCGGCGGCGGGGTGGTCGGGCCGCCGGTCGGGGAGGGCCCCGGGCCCGGCTGCTGGGCCACGTCCAGCACGAAGTCGAACGCCGCCTCCCGGGCGCCGCCCGCGTCCCGCACGGTCATCAGCAGCCGGGGGTCGAACAGCGCGTCGGTGTTGTTGCGCGGTTCGCCCGGGAAGTAGAGCTGCGTGGTCAGCACCGGCCGCCCGGGGGCCTGCGCCTTGACGTGCAGGTGGCGGGTGCGCCCCGGGTACAGGCCCGGCACGATCGTGGTGAGGCGGAACGCGCCCTGCGCGTCGGTGAACTGGTGCCCGCGGAAGCGGAACCCCGTGTTGTCGTAGGCGCCGTTGACGTCCGCCTGCCAGAAGTCGAGCAGGACGCCCGGGATCGGGCGGCAGGCCCGCCCGAAGACGTACCCCGTCACGGTCAGCCGGGTGCCGGGGGTGCCCGGCTCCAGGAGTGAGGTCCTGCGGGGCGAGTCGGGCTTGAAGTAGGGGCCCTCCATCTGCGGCGGCGTGGGGTCGTCGCCGTCGTCGCACTGCGGGGTGGGTTCGAGGTCCGTGGCCGTGTCCGGCGCGGTACGGGCCAGGGCCGGAACGCCGATCAGGGCGGCCGGGGCCGCGACCGACGCGGCGAGCGCGGCCCGCAGCACGGTCTTGCGGCTGGGACGCCGGTCGGGGGTGGTGCCGCCGGGGGTGGCCGCCTCACCGGGGGTGGTCCCGTCGGGGGTGGTGTCGCCGTCCATGCCTGCTCCTTGTGGGGGCTTCGGGGATCGGCACCGAACCTAGGCGGGCGCACCCGGGCGATCGATGGACGGAACCCGGGGGACGTGGTGAATACCGCCCGGGCCCGCCCCGCCCGCGCCGTCCGCCCCACCGCCCGTCTCGCCGTTCGCCCCGCCGCCGCGCCGGAACTCGCCGGGGCTGAGCCCGGTCTCGCGGCGGAAGAAGCGGCAGAAGTAGGCGGGGTCCGTGAAGCCGGTCCGGGCCGCGACCTGACGGACCGACAGCCCGGTCCGGGCCAGCAGCCGTTTGGCCTCGTGGGCGCGGGCCTCACGGACCAGTCGGCCGGGTGTGCGGCCGGTGGCCGCCTTCACCGCCTCGGTGAGGTACCCGGTGGTGACGCCGATGCGCCGGGCGCAGCCGCGCACCGACCACAGGGCCGGGTCGCCCGCCGTGACCAGGCGGACGAACTCCTCGGCGACCGCGCCGGAGCGCCCGGACACCGGGGCGGCCCCGGCGGGGCCCGCCGCGCGGGCCGCCCGGACCACGAGGACGTGCAGCAGGGCGCGCAGCACCGAGCCGAAGCCCTCGGCGCCCCGCCGGTGCTCCGCGGCCAGCTCGGCCAGAAGCAGGGCGGTCTCCGCGCCGGCCGCCGCGTCAGGCGTCCGCCAGGGCCGTCCGGCGAGGGCGCGCAGCAGGTCCCGGTCGCCGGGGTGGTCGAGCAGGAAGTCCTCCGTGAACAGCACCACGGTCCCGTCCAGTCCGTGGGCGTCCTCCCAGTGGTGGACCTGTCCGGGCGCGATCACCCCGAGATGCGGCGGGTCCAGCTCCCAGCGGGCGAGGTCGACCACATGGGCGCCGGTGCCTCCGGTGACATGGACGATCTCCCAGAAGGTGTGCCGGTGCGGGAAGTCGGCCCGGGACAGCGGCCCGATGGTGTCGAAGGTGCCGATCGCGAACGGCACCGCGTTCGGCATCGGCACCTCCAGCCGGTGCATCGGCCAGACGCCCTCCGGGGGCGTCGGGCAGGGGGTCCCCGGCGGGACGGTCGTGCCGCGCATCGCCTCTCCTCTCCACGGCCCCGGTCCGGGCGCGGGGGCCGCGACAACCTCGTTCCGGTCCAGACCAATCGGCGCGGGGCCACCCTGCCACGCGGTGGCGACCGGACGGAACCCCGCCTCCGCGCCCGTCAACCAGAGGCGACCCGTACACACGTTCGCGGGGTGTTGATCCCATTGATCCGGATACGCTGGACGGGGCCGCGAGACTCCGTCGCATGGGAGCACTGATGAGCGTGGAACCGACGGCACAGCAGGCCGAGTGGCCGGTCCCGCCCGTGGGCGGCTGGACCGCCGACGACCTGGACACGCTTCCGAACCTGCCTCCGCACACGGAGCTGATCGACGGGAGCCTCGTCTTCGTGAGTCCGCAGACCCTCTTCCACTCGCGTGCCGTGGACTTCTTCACCTGGCAGTTGCATGCGCTGGCGCCCGAGGACTTCGAGGTCGTCCGCGAGTTCACCATCGACGTCGACCGCCAGAACCGGCCCGAACCGGATGTCGTCGTCGTCCCGGAGCATGTGATCCAGGACCCGGAGCAGACCCGCTTCCCGGCGCAGACCGTGCTGCTGGCGATCGAGGTGGTGTCCCCCGAGTCCCTGACCCGGGACCGGGAGACCAAGCCGCTCAAGTACGCCCGCGCCAAGATCCCTCACTACTGGCGCGTGGAGAACGAGGCCGGCAAGGCGGTCGTGTACGTCTTCGACCTGGAGCCGTCCACCGGCGTGTACACCCCCACCGGGATCTTCCGTGAACGGCTGAAGGTCGACGCCCCGTTCGCCGTGGACCTGGATCTCACGGAGATCACCGCCAAGCGGCGCCGCGCCCGGCCCTCGTAGCCGCGTTAGCCGCCGGGGCGCAATTCGATCAGGCGGGCGATGGTGACGAGGCTCCCGCCCGCCAGAAGGAGGGCCACGCCGACGGCGTGGAGGCGGTGGCGGCCGTGGCGGAGGTCGGAGACGCACGCGGCGAGGACCACCGCGGACGCGATGACGCCGAGCGCGCCCGCCACCGCGGTGGCCCAGTACACCCAGGTGTGCTCGCCGAAGAAGCGCAGCACGAGGAGGGCCGGGGCCAGCAGGACCACCGGCCAGGTGCCGGCCCGGGCGGCATCGGAATCAGGATCGGCATCGGGGTCGTCCGGGGTGCCGGGGGCCTCGGAGGTGCCGGGGGCCTCGGGCCCCGAGGGCCCGGTCTCCGGCTCGGCCCGGTCCCGCTCCTCCGCGGTGGTCGCCGCCGCCCCGTCCTCGTCGTGCCGGTCGCTGCTCATTCGTTCCCCCATGGCTCCTGCCCGCTCGTGCCGTCGTCCCGTGGCGGGGCACTGGTCGGGTGCCCGCCGTGACAGAGGACGCGGGCGGGGGCGGCCGGGTTGACCACGGGAGGGCGTCGCCGCGCACGCCGGAGGTCCGGCCCCTCCCCCGAGGAGGCGCCGGACCTTCCGCACGTCGCGGACCGTGGAGTCAGCGGACGAACACGCCCGCCTGGCTCGCCAGGTCCAGGAAGTACTGCGGGGCGACGCCGAGGACCAGGGTCACCGCGACGCCCACGCCGATCGTGGTCATCGTCAGCGGGGAGGGCACCGCGACCGTGGGGCCCTCCGGCTTGGGCTCGCTGAAGAACATCAGCACGATGACCCGGATGTAGAAGAACGCGGCGATCGCCGAGGAGATCACACCGACCACGACCAGCGCTCCCGCGCCGCCCTCCGCCGCCGCCTTGAAGACCGCGAACTTCCCGGCGAAGCCCGAGGTCAGCGGGATGCCCGCGAAGGCGAGCAGGAAGACCGCGAAGACCGCGGCGACCAGCGGGGAACGCCGGCCGAGGCCCGCCCACTTGGACAGGTGCGTCGCCTCGCCGCCGGGGTCGCGGACCAGGGTGACGACCGCGAAGGCGCCGATGGTCACGAAGGAGTACGCCAGCAGGTAGAACAGCACCGAGGAGATGCCCTCCGGGTTGGTCGCGATCACACCGGCGAGGATGAACCCCGCGTGCGCGATCGAGGAGTAGGCCAGCAGCCGCTTGATGTCGGTCTGTGTGATGGCCACGATCGCGCCGCCCAGCATGGTGACGATCGCGACGCCCCACATGACCGGCCGCCAGTCCCAGGTCAGGCCCGGCAGCACCACGTACAGCAGGCGCAGCAGCGCGCCGAACGCGGCGACCTTGGTGGCCGCGGCCATGAAGCCGGTGACCGGGGTCGGCGCGCCCTGGTAGACGTCCGGGGTCCACATGTGGAACGGCACCGCGCCCACCTTGAACAGCAGGCCCATCAGGAGCATCGCGCCGCCGATCAGCAGCAGCGCGTCGTTCCCCATGGTGTCGGCGAGGGCCGGGTCGATCCCGGTGACACTGCCGTCGACCACGTCCGCGATCCGGGCGTAGGAGACCGAGCCCGCGTACCCGTAGAGGAGGGCGATGCCGAAGAGGAGGAACGCGGAGGCGAAGGCGCCGAGGAGGAAGTACTTCACCGCGGCCTCCTGCGACATGAGCCGCTTGCGGCGGGCCAGGGCGCAGAGCAGGTACAGCGGGAGGGAGAAGACCTCCAGCGCGATGAAGAGGGTCAGCAGGTCGTTGGCCGCCGGGAAGACCAGCAGGCCCGCGACCGCGAACATCATGATCGGGAAGACCTCGGTGGTGGTGAACCCGGCCTTCACCGCGGCCTTCTCGTGGTCGCTGCCGGGCACCGCGGCGGCCTCGGCGACGAAGGAGTCGACCCGGTTGCCGTGCGTCGAGGGGTCGAGGCGCCGCTCCGCGAAGGTGAAGAGGGCGACCACCGACGACAGCAGGATGGTGCCCTGGAGGAACAGCGCCGGGCCGTCCACCGCGATGGCGCCCATCGCCGCGATGTGCGCCTTGGTCGTGCCGTACCCGCCGGCGGCGAGCGCGACCACCGCCGCGAAGGAGGCGGCGAGCGCGACCACCGCGAGGAACACCTGGGTGTGGTAGCGGGCCCGGCGCGGGACGAACGCCTCGACCAGGATGCCGAGGACGGCCGCGCCGACCACGATCAGCACCGGCGCGAGCTGGGCGTACTCGATGTGCGGGGTGGGGAGCTTGCTCATCGGCTCCACCTCCGCGGCCTGTGTCCACAGGCTGTGGACGACTGCGCTGCTCACTTGGACGCCTCCACCTCGGGCCGGGGGTCCTTCTTCTGTACATCGGACATCGTGTGCTCCACGGCCGGGTTGACGATCTCGGTGACCGGCTTCGGGAACACGCCGAGGAAGATCAGCAGCGCGATCAGCGGTGCCACCACGGCCAGTTCACGTGCCTTGAGGTCCGGCATCCCCTGGACCTCGGCCTTCACCGGGCCCGTCATGGTGCGCTGGTAGAGCACCAGGGTGTAGAGCGCGGCGAGGACGATGCCGGAGGTCGCGATGATCCCGGCCACCGGGTAGACGGAGAAGGTGCCGACCAGGACCAGGAACTCGCTGACGAACGGGGCGAGTCCGGGCAGCGACAGGGTCGCCAGACCGCCGATCAGGAAGGTGCCGGCCAGGACCGGGGCCACCTTCTGCACCCCGCCGTAGTCGGCGATGAGCCGGGAGCCGCGCCGAGAGATCAGGAAGCCGGCCACCAGCATCAGGGCCGCGGTGGAGATGCCGTGGTTGACCATGTAGAGCGTGGCGCCCGACTGGCCCTGGCTGGTCATCGCGAAGATGCCCAGGATGATGAAGCCGAAGTGGGAGATGGACGCATAGGCGACCAGGCGCTTGATGTCCCGCTGGCCGACCGCCAGCAGGGCGCCGTACACGATGCTGACCAGCGCCAGCACGATGATCGCCGGGGTGGCCCACTTGGACGCCTCCGGGAAGAGCTGGAGGCAGAAGCGGAGCATCGCGAAGGTGCCCACCTTGTCGACCACCGCGGTGATCAGCACGGCGACCGGGGCGGTCGCCTCCCCCATCGCGTTCGGCAGCCAGGTGTGCAGCGGCCAGAGCGGGGCCTTCACCGCGAAGGCGAAGAAGAAGCCCAGGAAGAGCAGCCGTTCGGTGTTGGTCGCCATCTCGAACTGCCCGCTCGCGCGGGCCTCGGCGATCTCGGTGAGCGAGAAGCTGCCCGCGACCACGTACAGCCCGATGACGGCGGCCAGCATGATCAGGCCGCCGACCAGGTTGTAGAGGAGGAACTTGACCGCCGCGTACGACCGCTGGGCCGCCGCCTTCTCGTCGCTGCCCGCGTGGGCGCGGTCGCCGAAGCCGCCGATGAGGAAGTACATCGGGATCAGCATGGCTTCGAACAGGATGTAGAAGAGGAAGACGTCGGTGGCCTCGAAGGAGAGGATCACCATCGCCTCGACCATGAGGATCAGGGCGAAGAAGCCCTGGGTCGGACGCCACCGCTTGGAGGTGGTTTCCATGGGATCGGCGTCGTTCCAGCCGGCCACGATCACGAACGGGATCAGCAGCGCGGTCAGCGCCACCATCACCACGCCGATGCCGTCGACGCCGAGTTCGTAGCGGACGCCGAAGTCGGCGATCCAGGCGTGCGACTCGGTGAGCTGGTAGCGGGCGCCCCCGGGCTCGAAGCGGACCAGCACGATCGCCGCGAGGACCAGGGTGGCCAGGGAGAACAGCAGGGCCAGCCACTTGGCGGCGGTGCGCCGGCCGGCGGGCACCGCCGCGGTGGCGATGGCGCCGACCGCGGGCAGGACCGCCGTGGCGGTCAGGATCGGGAAGGACATCGTCAGACCGCCCTCATCAGCAGGGTCGCGGCGATGAGGACCGCCGCACCGCCGAACATCGAGACCGCGTAGGTGCGGGCGTAGCCGTTCTGCAGCCTGCGCAGCCGGCCGGAGAGCCCGCCGAAGCCGGCGGCCGTGCCGTTGACCACTCCGTCGACCAGGGTGTGGTCGACGTACACCAGGGACCGGGTGAGGTGTTCGCCACCGCGGACCAGGACCACATGGTTGACGTCGTCCTGGTAGAGGTCGCGGCGGGCGGCCCGGGTGAGCAGGGAGCCGCGCGGCGCGGTGACCGGCACCGGCCCGCGCCCGTACATCGCCCAGGCGATCGCGGCGCCGATCAGCAGCACGACGACCGTGGAAGCGGTGATGGCGGGGACGCTGATCACCGGGTGCGGGTGCTCGAACTGGGTCACCGGGGCGAGCCAGTTGGCGAAACGGTCGCCGATGGCGAGGAAGCCGCCCGCGAAGACCGAGCCGAAGGCGAGCACGATCATCGGGATGGTCATGGACTTCGGGGACTCGTGCGGGTGGGGCTCATGGCCTTCCCCCGCGGCGGAGCCGCTTTCGGACGCTGTCGGCTGCCAGCGCTTCTCACCGAAGAAGGTCATGATCATCACGCGGGTCATGTAGAACGCGGTGATCCCGGCGCCGAGCAGGGCCACCCCGCCGAAGATCCAGCCGCGGATGCCGTCGTCGTAGGCGAAGGCCGCCTCGATGATCTTGTCCTTGGACCAGAAGCCGGAGAGCCCGGGGAAGCCGATGATCGCCAGATAGCCGAGGCCGAAGGTGACGAAGGTGATCGGCATGTATTTCCGCAGGCCGCCGTACTTGCGCATGTCGACCTCGTCGTTCATGCCGTGCATCACGGAGCCCGCGCCGAGGAAGAGCCCGGCCTTGAAGAAGCCGTGCGTCACCAGGTGCATGATCGCGAAGGCGTAGCCGATCGGGCCGAGGCCCGCGGCCAGCACCATGTACCCGATCTGCGACATCGTCGAGCCGGCCAGCGCCTTCTTGATGTCGTCCTTGGCGCAACCGACGATCGCACCGAAGAGGAGGGTGACGGCACCGACGATCACGACCGCGAGCTGGGCGTCCGGCGCCGCGTTGAAGATCGCGCCGGAGCGGACGATCAGATAGACGCCGGCGGTCACCATCGTGGCCGCGTGGATCAGGGCCGAGACCGGGGTCGGGCCCTCCATCGCGTCCCCCAGCCAGGACTGGAGCGGCACCTGGGCCGACTTGCCGCAGGCCGCGAGGAGGAGCATCAGGCCGATCGCGGTGAGGGTGCCCTCGGAGGTCTCGCCCACCGCGCCGAGGACCGGGCCGAAGGCGAAGGTGCCGAAGGTGGTGAACATCAGCATGATCGCGATGGAGAGGCCGATGTCACCGACGCGGTTGACCAGGAACGCCTTCTTCGCGGCCGTGGCCGCACTGGGCTTGTGCTGCCAGAAGCCGATGAGCAGGTACGAGGCGAGGCCCACACCCTCCCAGCCAACGTACAGCAGCAGGTAGTTGTCGGCGATGACCAGGACGAGCATCGCCGCGAGGAACAGGTTCAGATAGCCGAAGAAGCGGCGGCGCCGCTCGTCGTGCTCCATGTACCCGATGGAGTAGACGTGGATCAGGGTGCCGACGCCCGTGATCAGCAGCACGAAGGTCATCGACAGCTGGTCGAGCTGGAAGGCGATGTCGGCCTGGAAGCCCTCCACCGGAATCCAGCTGAACAGGGTGCTGTGCAGGGCGCGGTCGTCGGCGTCCTTGCCGAGCATGTCGGCGAAGAGCACCACGCCGAGGACGAAGGACGCGGCGGCGAGCGCCGTGCCGATCCAGTGGCCGGTCTTGTCGAGGCGGCGGCCGCCGCAGAGCAGCACCGCCGCTCCGAGCAGGGGCGCCGCGACGAGCAGCGCGATCAGGTTCTCCACGATTCGTCCGTCCCCTTACAGCTTCATCAGGCTGGCGTCGTCGACCGAGGCCGAGTGGCGGGAGCGGAAGAGCGACACGATGATCGCGAGTCCGACCACGACCTCCGCCGCGGCGACCACCATCGTGAAGAACGCGATGATCTGGCCGTCGAGGTTGCCGTGCATCCGGGAGAAGGCCACCAGCGAGAGGTTGCAGGCGTTGAGCATCAGCTCGATGCACATGAAGACGACGATGGCGTTCCGCCGGATCAGCACGCCGGCCGCGCCGATGGTGAACAGCAGCGCCGCCAGATACAGGTAGTTGACCGGATTCACCGCGTGGCCTCCTGTCCGTCCCGGTCCTGCGTGCCCCGGTCACGGCCGAGGCGCTCCTCGGACCGCTGCTCCAGGGCCTTGAGGTCGTCCAGCGCCTCGCCCGACACGTCCCGGATCTGGCCGCGTTCGCGGAGCGTCGCGCTGACCGTGAGCTCGGAGGGGGTGCCGTCGGGCAGCAGCCCGGCGATGTCCACCGCGTTGTGCCGGGCGTAGACGCCGGGGGCGGGGAGCGGCGGCAGGTGCTTGCCCTCGCGGACGCGCTGCTCGGCGAGTTCGCGCTGGGTGCGGGCCCGCTCGATGCGCTCCCGGTGGGTGAGGACCATCGCGCCGACCGAGGCGGTGATGAGGAGCGCGCCGGTGATCTCGAAGGCGAAGACGTACTTGGTGAAGATCAGCGCGGCGAGGCCCTCGACATTGCCCCCGCGGGCCGCGTTGGCGGCGCCGAGGCCGTTGAAGTTCCGCAGGGAGGCGTTGGCGATGCCGGCGATCAGCAGGGTGCCGAAGCCGAGACCGCACAGGACGGCCAGCCAGCGCTGCCCCTTGAGGGTCTCGTTCAGCGAGTCGGCCGCGGTGACGCCGACCAGCATCACCACGAAGAGGAAGAGCATCATGATCGCGCCGGTGTAGACGACGATCTGCACGACGCCCAGGAAGTAGGCGCCGTTGGCCAGGTAGAACACCGCGAGGATGATCATGGTCCCGGCGAGGCAGAGGGCGCTGTGCACCGCCCGCCGCATCAGGATGGTGCACAGGGCACCGATCACCGCGACCGTGCCGAGGATCCAGAACTGGACGGCCTCGCCGGTGGAGGTGGCCGAGGCCGCCAGGACGGCGGAGACCTCGGGGCCGGCGGTGCCGAGGACGGCCTCGCCGGCGCGGGAGGCGAGGGAGGTGCTCATGCGCCGATCACCTTCCCCGAGGCGGGCTCGTCCTCGCCGAAGGTGGACTCGCCCTCCTGGACCTTCTCCCCCTCGGACTCCCCCTCGGAGGTGGGGGTCTGGCGGACCGTGCCGGGCGCGGCCTCGGTGACCAGGCCCCGGTAGTAGTCCTGTTCGTCGGTGCCGGGGAAGATCGCGTGCGGGGAGTCGACCATGCCCTCGTCCAGACCGGCGAGCAGCTGCTCCTTGGTGTAGATGAGGTTCTCCCGGCTGCTGTCGGCCAGTTCGAACTCGTTGGTCATGGTCAGCGCGCGGGTGGGGCACGCCTCGATGCACAGACCGCACAGGATGCAGCGGGCGTAGTTGATCTGGTAGACGCGGCCGTACCGCTCGCCCGGCGAGTAGCGCTCCTCGTCGGTGTTGTCCGCGCCCTCCACATAGATCGCGTCGGCCGGACAGGCCCAGGCGCACAGCTCGCAGCCGACGCACTTCTCTAGGCCGTCCGGGTGGCGGTTGAGCTGGTGCCGGCCGTGGAAGCGCGGGGCCGTGACCTTGGGCTGCTCCGGGTACTGCTCGGTCAGCCGCTTCTTGAACATGGCCTTGAAGGTCACGCCGAAGCCGGCGACCGGGTTCTGGAACGAGCGCTCGGATTCCTCAGACACCGTCAGCCTCCTTTCCGTCCTGAGGGCCATCACTGTCAGTATTGGGTCCACCACTGACAATCAGTTCGCGGTCCCGGCGCGGGCGCCTGCGCGGCACCGGCGGCAACTCCTGTCCGGGCAGCGGCGGTACGGGGAATCCGCCCGCCATCGGGTCGAACGGGCCGTCCTCCGGCCGCTCGGCCTCCGCCCGTTTGCCCTTGCGGTCCCGGAAGACGTCCGCGACCAGGGACAGCAGCAGGACCGCGATCACGGCTCCGGCGACATAGAGCACGATCTGCTGGAAGTCGTAGTTCTCGTTCCGCAGGGCGCGCACGGTGGCGACCAGCATCAGCCACACCACGCTGACCGGGATGAGGACCTTCCAGCCGAGCTTCATCAGCTGGTCGTAGCGGACCCGCGGCAGGGTGCCCCGCAGCCAGATGAAGAAGAAGAGCAGCAACTGCACCTTGAGGACGAACCAGAGCATCGGCCACCAGCCGTGGTTCGCGCCCTCCCAGAAGGTGGAGACCGGGTACGGGGCCCGCCAGCCGCCGAGGAACAGGGTCACGGCGACCGCGGAGACGGTCACCATGTTGATGTACTCGGCCAGCATGAACATCGCGAACTTGATCGAGCTGTACTCGGTGTTGAAGCCGCCGACGAGGTCGCCCTCGGACTCCGGCATGTCGAACGGGGCCCGGTTGACCTCGCCGACCATGGTGACCACGTAGATGATGAAGGACACCGGCAGCAGCAGCACGAACCAGCGGTCCGCCTGGGCCTCCACGATCGCCGAGGTCGACATCGACCCGGAGTAGAGGAAGACCGAGGCGAACGCGGCGCCCATCGCGATCTCATAGGAGATCATCTGCGCGCAGGAGCGCAGCCCGCCCAGCAGCGGGTACGTCGAGCCGGAGGACCAGCCCGCGAGCACCATGCCGTAGATGCCGACCGAGGCGACGGCCAGGATGTACAGCATCGCGATCGGCAGGTCGGTGAGCTGCATCGTGGTGCGCTGACCGAAGATCGAGACCTCGTTGCCCGCCGGGCCGAACGGGATCACGGCGATCGCCATGAACGCCGGGATCGCCGCCACGATCGGCGCGAGGACGTAGACCACCTTGTCCGCGCGCTTGACGATCACGTCCTCCTTGAGCATCAGCTTGATGCCGTCGGCGAGCGACTGGAGGAGCCCCCAGGGGCCGTGCCGGTTGGGGCCGATGCGCAGCTGCATCCAGGCGATGACCTTGCGCTCCCAGACGATGGAGAACAGCACGGTCACCATCAGGAACGCGAAGCAGAACACCGCCTTGACGACGACGAGCCACCACGGGTCCCGCCCGAACATCGACAGGTCCTCCAGGGCGAGGACGCTGCGCTGGGCTTCGGCGGCATGGGCCAGCATGGTCATGCGCGCACCTCCGGTGCGGGGGTGGCCGGTCCGGCGGCCGGCGGGACGTCAGGGAACTCGGGCTCTGCCCCGGGCCGCGCGGCGCACGCCCCGGCGGTGCGGGCGGCGCACGCCTCTGCGGTGCGGGCGGCGGTCATGACCGCACCTCCCCGGAGGCCGCCGCGCCGACCGCCGAGGGCGCGATCCGCACCAGCTCGCCCGGCCGGGCGCCGGTGTCCGAAAGGACGCCGTCGCCCGCGGAGTTGAGCGGCAGCCACACCACCCGGTCGGGCATCGCCGTGACCCGGAGCAGCAGCCGGACGGCACCGGCCGGTCCGGAGACCTCCAGCTCGTCGCCGTCCTTCACCCCGGTCTCGGCGGCCGTGACCGCCGACAGCCGGGCGACCGCCGCGTGCCGGGTGCCGGCCAGCGCCTCGTCGCCCTGCTGGAGCAGGCCCTGGTCGAGCAGGAGCCGGTGGCCGGCGAGGACGGCCTCGCCCTCACCGGGCCGCGGCAGCGGGCGCGCGGACTCGGCGGGCGCCTCGGCCCGGGGGCCGTCCCAGCGGCCGAAGCGGTCCATCTCGGCGCGTACGGCCTTCAGGTCGGGCAGCGCGAAGTGCACGTCGAGCATGTCGGCGAGCATGTGCAGCACCCGGGCGTCGGACGGCGCCAGCCGCCGGGTCATCTGCTCGGGCTTGAGCGCGGCCTCGAACATCCGCACCCTGCCCTCCCAGTTGAGGAAGGTGCCGGCCTTCTCCGCGACGGCGGCGACCGGGAAGACGACGTCCGCCCGCTCGGTCACCTCGCTCGGCCGCAGCTCCAGCGAGACCAGGAAGCCGACCGCGTCCAGCGCCTCGCGGGCCCCGGCCGGGTCCGGCAGGTCCCGCGGCTCGACACCGGCGACGACCAGCGCGCCGATCTCTCCGGTGGCCGCGGCCCGCAGGATCTGGCCGGTGTCCCGGCCGTAGCCGTGCGGCAGTTCGCGGACCCGCCACACCTGCGCGGTCTCCTCACGGGCCCGCGGGTCGGTGGCCGGGCGGCCGCCCGGCAGCAGGGAGGGCAGGGCCCCCGCCTCCACCGCGCCCCGGTCGCCGGAGCGGCGCGGGATCCACACCGGCCGGGCGCCGGTGGCGGCGGCGGTGCGCAGGACGGCGGTCAGCGCGCCGGGCACGCCCGCGAGGCGTTCGCCGACGACGATCACCGCGCCCTCGGTGCGCAGCGCCTCGGCGGCCGCCGCGCCGTCCTCGTCCAGTCCGGTGCCGGAGGCGAGGGCGTCCAGCCACTCGGTCTCGGTGCCGGGGGCGGCGGGCAGCAGGGTGCCGCCGGCCTTGGTGAGGCCGCGGGTGGCGTGGGTGGCGAGGGCGAAGGTGCGCAGGCCGTGCTTGCGGTGGGCCTTGCGCAGCCGCAGGAAGACGCCGGGGGCCTCCTCCTCGGACTCGAACCCGGCGAGCAGGACCGCCGGGGCGGCCTCCAGCTCCGTGTAGGTGACCCCGGTGCCGGACAGGTCCCGGCCGAGGCCCGCCACGGCGGCGGCCAGGAAGTCGGCCTCCTCGGCGGAGTGGACCCGGGCCCGGAAGTCGATGTCATTGGTGTCCAGGGCGACCCGGGCGAACTTGGCGTAGGCGTAGGAGTCCTCGACGGTCAGCCGGCCGCCGGTCAGCACGCCCGCGCGGCCGCGCGCCGCGCGCAGCCCCTCGGCCGCGGCTTCCAGGGCCTCCGGCCAGCTCGCCGGCTCAAGGACGCCGTCGGCGCCCCGGACCAGCGGGGTGGTGAGGCGGTCGCGCTGCTGGGCGTAGCGGAAGCCGAAGCGCCCCTTGTCGCACATCCACTCCTCGTTGACCTCCGGGTCCTCGGCGGCCAGGCGACGCATGACCTTGCCGCGTCGGTGGTCGGTGCGGGTGGCGCAGCCGCCGGAGCAGTGCTCGCACACGGACGGCGAGGACACCAGGTCGAAGGGCCGGGAGCGGAACCGGTACGCGGCCGAGGTCAGCGCGCCCACCGGGCAGATCTGGATGGTGTTGCCGGAGAAGTACGACGCGAAGGGGTCGCCCTCGCCGGTGCCGACCTGCTGGAGGGCGCCGCGCTCGATCAGCTCGATCATCGGGTCGCCGGCGACCTGGTTGGAGAAGCGGGTGCAGCGTGCGCAGAGCACACAGCGTTCGCGGTCCAGGAGCACCTGGGTGGAGATCGGGACGGGCTTCTCGTAGGTCCGCTTCCGCCCCTCGAAGCGGGACTCGGCCTGGCCGTGCGAGACGGCCTGGTTCTGCAGGGGGCACTCGCCGCCCTTGTCGCAGACCGGGCAGTCCAGCGGGTGGTTGATCAGCAGCAGCTCCATCACGCCCTGCTGCGCCTTCTCGGCGACGGGTGAGGTGAGCTGGGAGCGGACCACCATGCCGTCGGTGCAGGTGATGGTGCAGGAGGCCATCGGCTTGCGCTGGCCCTCCACCTCGACGATGCACTGGCGGCAGGCGCCGGCCGGGTCGAGCAGCGGGTGGTCGCAGAAGCGGGGGATCTCGATGCCGAGCTGCTCGGCGGCGCGGATGACCAGCGTCCCCTTGGGGACGGAGATCTCGATGCCGTCGATCGTCAGCGTGACGAGGTCCTCCGGGGGTACGGCGGCCTGTCCGCCGCCGGAGGGCGCGCCGGTCGTGACGGTCATGCGGTCACCTCCGAGGGGGAGTCGGCCCAGGCCGTGGACTTCGCCGGGTCGAAGGGGCAGCCCTTGCCCGTGATGTGCTGCTCGTACTCCTCGCGGAAGTACGTGAGCGAGGAGAAGATCGGCGAGGCGGCGCCGTCGCCGAGGGCGCAGAACGACTTGCCGTTGATGTTGTCGGCGATGTCGCCCAGCTTGTCGAGGTCGGACATCACGCCCTTGCCGGCCTCGATGTCGCGGAGCAACTGGACGAGCCAGTAGGTGCCTTCGCGGCAGGGGGTGCACTTGCCGCAGGACTCGTGGGCGTAGAACTCGGTCCAGCGGGTGACGGCCCGCACCACGCAGGTGGTCTCGTCGAAGCACTGGAGGGCCTTGGTGCCCAGCATGGAGCCGGCCGCGCCGACGCCCTCGTAGTCGAGGGGGACGTCCAGGTGCTCGTCGGTGAACATCGGGGTGGAGGAGCCGCCCGGGGTCCAGAACTTGAGGCGGTGGCCGGGCCGCATGCCGCCGCTCATGTCGAGGAGCTGGCGCAGGGTGATGCCGAGGGGGGCCTCGTACTGGCCGGGTCCGGCGACATGGCCGCTGAGCGAGTAGAGCGTGAAGCCCGGGGACTTCTCGCTGCCCATGGACTTGAACCAGTCCTTGCCCTTGTTGAGGATCGCGGGAACCGAGGCGATGGACTCGACGTTGTTCACCACGGTGGGGCACGCGTACAGACCGGCGACCGCGGGGAAGGGGGGCCGCAGCCGGGGCTGGCCGCGCCGTCCCTCCAGGGAGTCGAGGAGGGCCGTCTCCTCACCGCAGATGTAGGCGCCCGCGCCCGCGTGCACGGTGAGTTCGACGTCCAGCCCGCTGCCGAGGACGTCCTTGCCGAGGTAGCCGGCCTCGTACGCCTCGCGGACGGCCTCGTGCAGCCTGCGCAGCACGGGCACGACCTCGCCGCGCAGATAGATGAAGGCATGGCTGGAGCGGATCGCGTAGCAGGCGATCACGATGCCCTCGATGAGGGAGTGCGGGTTGGCGAAGAGGAGCGGGATGTCCTTGCAGGTCCCGGGTTCCGACTCGTCGGCGTTGACCACGAGGTAGTGGGGCTTGCCGTCGCCCTGCGGGATGAACTGCCACTTCATCCCGGTGGGGAAGCCCGCGCCGCCGCGGCCGCGCAGGCCGGAGTCCTTGACGTAGGCGATCAGGTCGTCGGGGGTCATGGCGAGGGCCTTGCGCAGGCCCTCGTAGCCCTCGTGCCTGCGGTAGGTCTCCAGGGTCCAGGAATCCGGCTGGTCCCAGAAGGCCGTCAGGACGGGGGCGAGCAGCTTCTCTGCGCTGGCTCCGCCGCCGGCCTCCGGCCTGCCCCCGTACTCGGTGGACACGGTCATCACTCCCCCTCCTCGGCGACGGGTCCGGCCGGGTTCTCCGGGTCGGAGGCCGAGGTCTTGATCTGGTCCGGTGTCCCGGAGGGACTCGTTGAGGGGCGGTGGTCGGGCGACGGGTGGGCATCGTGCGAGCTGAGGTGCTCGGAGCCGGGCTGCGGGCGGTCCTGGGGCGCGGCGGTCCGGCCCCGGGGGGCCTCGCCGCGCGGGTGGACGACGCGGGCGGGGACGGCCTCGCCGCGCGCCAGGCGGAGTCCGATGAGGGAGGCGGGGCCCGCGCCGCCGGTGGCCTCGACCGCGCCGGGGCGCTCGTCGGGGAAGCCGGCCAGGATGCGGGAGGTCTCCTTGTATCCGCAGAGCGGGGCGCCGCGGGTGGGGCGGACCTCCTCGCCGGCCCGCAGGTCGTCGACGAGCCGCTTCGCGGACTCGGGCGTCTGGTTGTCGAAGAACTCCCAGTTGACCATCACCACGGGCGCGAAGTCGCAGGCCGCGTTGCACTCGATGTGCTCCAGCGTGACCTTGCCGTCCTCGGTGGTCTCGTTGTTGCCGACGCCGAGGTGCTCCTTGAGCTCCTCGAAGATCGCGTCGCCGCCCATGACCGCGCAGAGGGTGTTGGTGCAGACGCCGACCTGGTACTCGCCGGAGGGCTTGCGCCGGTACATGGAGTAGAAGGTGGCGACGGCGGTGACCTCGGCGGTGGTCAGGTCCAGCATCTCCGCGCAGAAGCGCATACCGGTGCGGGAGACGTACCCCTCCTCCGACTGCACCAGGTGCAGCAGCGGCAGCAGCGCGGAGCGCGAGCCGGGGTAGCGGGCGATGACCTCCTTGGCGTCCGCCTCCAGCCGGGCGCGCACATCGGCCGGGTAGTCCGGTGCGGGCAGTTGCGGCATGCCCAGCGATACGTCCGTCATCGGTCGACGCCTCCCATCACGGGGTCGATGGACGCGACGGCGACGATCACGTCGGCGACCTGGCCGCCTTCGCACATGGCCGCCATGGCCTGGAGATTGGTGAACGAGGGGTCCCGGAAGTGGACCCGGAAGGGCCGGGTGCCGCCGTCGGAGACGACGTGCACGCCC
Organism: Streptomyces sp. NPDC005805; assembly: GCF_040630445.1. Lineage (NCBI taxonomy): Bacteria > Bacillati > Actinomycetota > Actinomycetes > Kitasatosporales > Streptomycetaceae > Streptomyces > Streptomyces sp. NPDC005805. The sequence continues at coordinate 120,438 of NZ_JBEXXN010000006.1, read as the reverse complement.
AGTTCGCCCTTGGGGGACTCGACCGCGGCGTAGGTCTGCCCGGCCGGTACCCGGAAGCCCTCGGTGACCAGCTTGAAGTGGTGGATCAGGGCCTCCATCGAGGTGCCCATGATCTTCTTGATGTGGTCGAGGGAGTTACCGAGGCCGTCGGGGCCGAGCGCGAGCTGGGCCGGCCAGGCGATCTTCTTGTCCGCGACCATCACCGGACCGGGCTCCAGCCGGTCGAGGCACTGCTCGACGATCCGCAGCGACTGGCGCATCTCCTCCAGCCGGATCAGGAACCGGCCGTAGGAGTCGCAGGTGTCGGCGGTCGGGACCTCGAAGTCGTAGGTCTCGTAGCCGCAGTACGGGTCGGTCTTGCGCAGGTCGTGCGGGAGGCCCGCGGAGCGCAGGATCGGTCCGGTGGCGCCCAGCGCCATGCAGCCGGTGAGGTCCAGGTACCCGATGTCCTGCATCCGGGCCTTGAAGATCGGGTTGCCGGTGGCGAGCTTGTCGTACTCCGGCAGGTTCTTCTTCATGGTCTTCACGAACTCGCGGAGCTGGTCGACCGCGCCCGGGGGCAGGTCCTGGGCGAGTCCGCCCGGCCGGATGTACGCGTGGTTCATGCGCAGTCCGGTGATCAGCTCGAAGATGTCGAGAATCAGTTCACGATCACGGAAGCCGTAGATCATGATCGTGGTCGCGCCCAGCTCCATGCCGCCCGTGGCGATGCACACCAGGTGCGAGGAGAGCCGGTTGAGCTCCATCAGCAGGACGCGGATGACGTCCGCCCGGTCGGGGATCTGGTCCTCGATGCCGAGCAGCCGCTCGACGCCGAGGCAGTACGCCGTCTCGTTGAAGAACGGCGTCAGGTAGTCCATGCGCGTCACGAAGGTGGTGCCCTGCGTCCACGTCCGGTACTCGAGGTTCTTCTCGATGCCGGTGTGCAGGTAGCCGATGCCGCAGCGGGCCTCGGTGACGGTCTCGCCCTCGATCTCCAGGATCAGGCGGAGCACACCGTGGGTGGAGGGGTGCTGCGGGCCCATGTTGACGACGATCCGCTCGTCGTCCGCCTTCGCCGCGGACTGGACGACCTCGTCCCAGTCCCCGCCGGTGACCGTGTAGACGGTCCCTTCGGTGGTCTCGCGGGAGGATGCTTCCGAGGTGCTCATCAGCTGTACGACCTCCGCTGGTCGGGAGCCGGGATCTGGGCGCCCTTGTACTCGACGGGGATGCCGCCGAGGGGGTAGTCCTTGCGCTGCGGGAAGCCCTGCCAGTCGTCCGGCATCATGATCCGGGTGAGGGCGGGGTGGCCGTCGAAGACCAGGCCGAAGAAGTCGTAGGTCTCCCGCTCGTGCCAGTCGTTGGTCGGGTAGACCGCGACCAGGGACGGGATGTGCGGGTCCCGGTCGGGGGCGGAGACCTCCAGCCGGATCAGCCGGCCGTGGGTGAGCGAGCGCAGGTGGTAGACGGCGTGCAGCTCGCGGCCCTTGTCGTGCGGGTAGTGGACACCGCTGACGCCGGTGCACAGCTCGAAGCGGAGGGCCGGGTCGTCGCGCAGGGTGCGGGCGACGGTGAGCAGGTGCTCGCGCGCGATGTGGAAGGTGAGTTCGCCGCGGTCGACGACCGTCTTCTCGATGGCGTTCTCCGGGAGGAGGTCCTGCTCCTCCAGGGCGCCCTCCAGCTCGTCGGCGACCTCGTCGAACCAGCCGCCGTAGGGCCGGCTCGCCGGCCCGGGCAGGCGCACGGAGCGGGTCAACCCGCCGTAGCCGGACGTGTCCCCTCCGTCGCCGGCGCCGAACATGCCGCGCTGGACGCGGATCTCCTCGCCGTGCTCGCCGCGCTGGCCGGGGAGGTTCTGCTCGGAGAGTTCCTTCTCGGGGTTCGGCTCGTCGCTCATCGCAGCAGCCCCTTCATCTCGATCGTGGGGAGGGCCTTGAGCGCCGCCTCCTCCGCCTCGCGGGCCGCCTCCTCCGCGTTCACGCCGAGCTTGGAGGACTGGATCTTCTGGTGGAGCTTGAGGATCGCGTCCATCAGCATCTCGGGGCGCGGCGGGCAGCCGGGCAGGTAGATGTCGACGGGGACGACGTGGTCGACGCCCTGGACGATCGCGTAGTTGTTGAACATGCCGCCCGAGGACGCGCAGACGCCCATGGAGATGACCCACTTGGGGTTCGGCATCTGGTCGTAGACCTGGCGCAGGACGGGTGCCATCTTCTGGCTGACCCGGCCGGCCACGATCATCAGGTCCGCCTGGCGCGGTGATCCGCGGAAGACCTCCATCCCGAACCGGGCCAGGTCGTACCGTCCGGCGCCGGTGGTCATCATCTCGATCGCGCAGCAGGCGAGGCCGAAGGTGGCCGGGAAGACGGACGACTTGCGCACCCATCCCGCGGCCTGTTCGACGGTGGTCAGCAGAAAGCCGCTCGGCAGCTTCTCTTCGAGTCCCATGGGAGTGCCCCTTCGTCCCGTCCCGCTAGTCCCATTCCAGACCGCCGCGGCGCCACACATACGCGTAGGCGACGAAGACGGTGAGCACGAAGAGCAGCATCTCCACGAGCCCGAAGATCCCCAGGACGTCGAAGCTGACGGCCCAGGGATAGAGGAAGACGATCTCGATATCGAAAATGATGAAGAGCATCGCCGTCAGGTAGTACTTGATCGGGAAGCGGCCGCCTCCGGTCGGCACCGGCGTCGGCTCGATGCCGCACTCGTAGGCTTCAAGTTTCGCCCTGTTGTACCGCTTTGGGCCGATAAGCGTGGCCATGACCACGGAGAAGATCGCAAACCCTGCCCCGAGGGCGCCGAGCACAAGGATGGGCGCGTACGCATTCACCCTCCTCGCTCCTTCCAGTCGTCCTTGACCGTTGGACCGCACCGGGCAACCGCGTCGCCGCCTCGAAGATCGTGTACATGTGAGGCAGTTCACAAGCCCGACTGCCCCGCATCCTATGCCTGTCGGTCTGTGATCTGCGACACGGGGTCCGGCATCGAGTTTGTGATCTCCACCACCCGACGAAGGATCATGAAGCCACCGGAGCGGTGATCTTCGCACACGAAGCTCACGGATGATCACCAGACGTGACATCCGGTGGCGTTACCGCTGGTCGGGGCGGTTTCGCCACTATCAAGGGGTGGGCCGCGCAGGCAAATTGGCGGTGGACGGGGCGCCGGTGATAAGGAAGGCGACCCTCACTCGACCGTGGGACGAAGCGGACGCCGGTGGACGCGTGCACGCATTCACGAGCCCCTGCCCGATCCGGCCTTCATCATTTTGTGACCTGCGCCACTCGCTGGAGAGTTCAACAAAAGCGGGCTTGGCCAACGGTCGGCGCCGGTGGTAGGCCTCCGGCAATTCGGACCTTTTATTCAAAGCCCATGATCACAGCTCTGATCACTTGCGTCCGTTTTGCCCGATACGGCGTCAATAAAGGCCGGGCGGGAGCGGATTCACAGGTTCCGGTCGAAACTGTGGTGCAACACACGTTTCTTGAAGGGAACCCGCGCGCCCTGATAGCGGTTGTTCCCATGTCCCAAACCGCTCACATACCGAGCCACCGGAAGCCCCGCCGCGGCTCGTCGAAAATCGCGATCCGCGCCGGAGTTGCCGGTGGCTTGCTCAGCACCATCGCGGTGGCCGGTGCCTCCGCGCCGGCGAACGCCGAGCCGGTGACCGAGACCATCGAGATGCCGGTCCTCACCTCGGCCGACCTCTCCGCCCATGTCGCGCAGTCCGCGGCCGCCACGCAGGAGATCGCGCTCGACGCGGAACTGCGGGCGCAGGAGGACGCCGCCGCGGCCAAGGCCGCGAAGGCCGCCAAGAAGGCCAAGGCCGAGGCGGACCGCAAGGCGGAGGCCAAGAAGGCCGAGGAGCGGGCCCGCGCCGCCGAGGCGGCCGCCCAGGAGCGCGCCTCCCGCAGCTCCGAGCGCACCGCTCTCTCCACGGCCTCGACCTCGGCCGCCAAGCCCGCCTCGTCGGCGCCCGCCTCGGGCTCGGCCGCGACGGTGGTCTCCTTCCTCAAGGCGCAGCTCGGCGACGCCTACATCTTGGGCGCCACGGGCCCCAACGCCTGGGACTGCTCCAGCCTGGTCCAGGCCGCCTTCCGCCAGGTCGGCGTCGAGCTGCCGCGCGTCTCCCAGGACCAGTCGGTGGCCGGCACCCAGGTCGGCACGTCCAACCTCCAGGTCGGCGACATCCTGTACTGGGGCGGCGCGGGCTCCGCTTACCACACCGGTGTCTACATCGGTAACGGCCAGTACCTCGACGCGGCCAACCCCAGCAAGGGCGTCGTGATCCAGGACCTCTCCGGCTACCCGGCGAGCGGCGCGGTCCGCGTCCTCTGAGGCCCCGGCCTCTCCTCGACGGCGGCAGGGCCGCCGCCCCCGCGAAGGGGGCGGCGGCCCTGTCGGCGTGTCTCGGGTCTCGGCAGAGCGCTGCGGGGCTGGACTCCCCACGCAGCCGCACAGGGATACTCACGTCATGGCAGACACGACCGCTCAGGGAGCTCGGCGCACTCATGATTACCTCGCCGGGGAGGGAGGCGCAGGCATCGGGCAACCGGTCCAGACGCCGGCAGACGCCCGGCCGACCGCAGCCCGGCGGGCGGAGCGCCTGGCCCAGGACCGCGAGACGGTCCGGCAGGTCATCGGGCTGGACCTCAGCGACGAGGCGTTCGACCAGGCCCCCGATGTCCTCGGCAACATCTACCGGATGGCCGCAGTGAAGGCCCGCAGGGCACCGGGGGCCGGTTTCTGAATCATTCTCTGCACCATGGCCGTCGAACCACTGGACACGGTCGCCTCGGTCACGGTCGGCGCCATGGTGCGAGACGGCTGCGGCGGCGCGGACACGTGCCACGCGCTCTACTGCGCCCTGCCGCGGCTCGAGTTCACCGGCATGTCGATCCTGCTGACGGATGACGAAGGCCGGTATCCGCCGGGGGTCGTCGCGATCGGCATCGACTCGCCGGGCGTGCTCGGCCTTTCCCGACCGGTCGCTGCGAGGCGCCCGGGCCCCGGACCGGGCAGTCGGCTCGGTCGGGCCGAACCGCCCGCGTGCCCGCGCGGCAAGCCTCAGCCGAGAGCGTCCGCCCGCTCCGCGAGGGTGCGCAGTTCCGGTGGGGCGCCGCGACCGGCCATGAGGACGAGGTCACGGATGACCGCCCGCGCGGCCGGGTGGTTCCGCACGATGTCGGGCCCCAGCTCTTCCGCCCCCAGCAGAGCCTCCAGCGCTTCTCCGGTTCGGCGGCGTTGGGCATGGGCACGCCCGATGTCCACGAGGAGGCGCACCCGGCGCTCAGTGCTGAGGCTTTCGACGTCCAGCCCGGCCGCCAGATCGAGCGCCTCCCCCGCATCTCCGAGGTCGACCGCCGTGGAAACCGCCTGCACTTCCGCGTTGACCGGGCCGAACTCCAGGTTGTAGTCGTTCCTCTCCTCACCGAGCCGCCGAGCGACTGCCCGCGCCTCGGTGATCTGCTCCCGTGCCGCGGCACGCTCCCCTGCTCGTGCGTGGACCAGTGCGAGCGCCAGGCGCAGCGAGCCGAGCACCGAGAGCAGTTCAGCCGAGGCCTTTCCGCCCTGATCGCTCCGTGCCAGAGCCCGCACGGCGGTCTCCGCCGCGTGCTCCGCCTGGTCCAAGCGCCGCAGCCGTACAAAGGCATGAACGAGCCGGAAGACGGCGGCTCCCACGCCGAGCGCGTCACCGCCCGACTCGGCGGCCCGGACGGCACGATCTGCGGCGACCCATGCCGCGTCGGCCTCACCTTGGCGCGCGAAGGCCGCCGATGCCGCTTGGTACGCCCGGGCCAGGAGCCGGAACGCCTCGGCCTGCTCGCCGGCCCGGGCCATGCGGGCGAACCGCTCCAGCTCGGGGACCAGCAGCGCCAGCGACTCCCCCGCTTCGGCGAGATGCCCGGCATGCACCAGCTGCCAGGTGCGCTCCGCCCGGTCTCTCAGCTCGGGCAGCGCCGACCGGTCGCCGGTCACTGCCGCCGAGTCCATCAGGACGTCCAGAGCCGGATGCCCGGAGATCACCAGGCGGGCCCGGTCGAGGTCGTTGTGGGCCACCGGGACCGTGTCCGCCGGCTCTCCCGGTGCTGAGCAGGATCCCGGTGCGTCCGGACGCAAGGCTGCGAGCGGCACATCGAGCCCGTCGGCCAGGAGCCTCAGGACGTCGAGACGGTTCACCGGCTGGACTCCGCGCTCCACCTGGGACACCCAGCTCGCCGTCCGCCCGGTGGCGGCAGCGAGCTCAGTCTGCGTCAGCCCCTTGCTCCGCCTCAGCTCTGCGATCCGGACGCCGAAGGCCCCCTGCTCCTGAGCGTTCACAGACGATCGGCCGCCGTACCGGCCACGGCCTGAAGGAATGTCACCCGCACATCATCGAGGTACTGCTCTCGCTCGGCGAGGAACGCCCGGGTGTGCGGCTGTGCTTCATGGGCCTCGAAGGCGGCCCGGTCCGCGTACAACTCGTAGAAGACGCGGACAAGTGGTTCACCCTCCGGCACATGACTGACATAGGCCAGCGTGCCGGGTTCCAGTGCATCGATGCCCTGCAGGGTGCGAACGCACAGCGCGTCAAAGGCGGTTGCCGCGGCCTCGCCCTTCAGCGTGAAGCGGACGATGAGGCCGAACCCCTTGCTCATGAACTCCCCTTCCGTTCGCACCCAGTCTGTCAGCCGAGCCCTTCCAGAGTGAGTAGGTAGCAGATTTTCTTTACTAGCAGATTCTCTGCGAGTATCGTGTGTGACGGAGGCGGCACAGTAAGTGACGCCACCGGCGTCGCCACGCCCTGCGCGCGGACGACAGACCCCCGCGACCGCTGGAACGGCCCGGGGGCATGGCCCACCTGAGAGAAAGCAGGTAGACGTGCCGCACACTATCGCCCTCCTACTGACGCTCATCCTGAGCGCGTTGCTGCCCGCAGGCGGCAGGCACCGCGCGAACAGGACTCCCCACGACCCGGCCGCCTTTCCGACGGCGTCGACCCCTGCCTCCCCCACCCCCGCCCCGCCCCCTGAACCAGTCCTCCGCGGCGAGGACAGCTGGATCGTCCGGCCCTACGTCATGACCACGGCCGAACGGCAGCGACTTCAACGGCAAAGGCGCCGGGCGCTCTGGTTCGCCACCCGCGGCATCGACGTCGGCCCCCGCGTCATCCACGGGGTGGAGGTGCCCGCATGACCCAGCACCACGCATACCACCACCGCGCCCGGCTGCTCCCGTGGACCGGACCGGAGGGCAAGCCGTGCTACCTGATCCCGGACGAACACAGCGCCGGCACGGTCTCCCGTCTCGCGGACGGGATCGAATCCGTGCAGCTCCGCATAGGGCACCAACTCCTGCTCCATGCACAGGCGTTGCTCGACGAGCACGGCGCCGGCGCTCCCGAGCTCCGCTACCTGGCCGCCCGCCTCACCGAGTCCCTGCGCGACGCACTCCGCGTCGCCGACAGCCGCGGCGCCCGTCTTCCCGGGGCGCCTGGTTCCTGACCCGCCGAAGGGGAACGCTCACCCCTTGCCCGACGCCGACCGCTCCCCCAGCCACTCTGTGAAGGTCTGGGTGCCGCGCGGGCCCGGGGCCGTCGGGAGGAGGGCGCCGGAGGCCATGGCGCGGCCGGCGCGGCCCGGGAGGCGGAAGGGGAGGACGAGGCGGCGTTCGCCGCGGACGGGGAGGAGGGCGCGGACCATGCCGGTGAGGGACTCCTCGCGGGGGCCCGCCAGTTCGGGGGCCGTGCCCTGCGGGGCGCCCGCCGCGAGGGCGACCAGGTGGCGGGCGACCTCGCGGACGGCCACCGGCTGGACGCGCATGGGCGGGATCGGGGCGAACGGGCCCGGCATCAGGTCGAGCATCTGCTCGGCGAACTCGTGGAACTGGGTCGCCCGCAGCACCGTCCACGGCACCGGGCCCGCCGCCACCGCCCGCTCCTGCGCGATCTTGCCCTGGTAGTAGCCGTGGCCGACGCGCTCGATCCCGACGATCGACAGGGCGATGTGGTGCCCCACGCCCGCCCGCTCCTCCGCCGCCAGCAGGTTCCGCGTCACGGACTCGAAGAAGGCCACCGCCTTGGTGCGGCTCATGGTGGACAGGTTGACCGTGTCGATCACCGCGTCCGCCCCGGCGAGGGCCGCGTCCAGGCCCGCGCCGGTCGTCAGGTCCACGCCCGCGGACCGGGCGAGGACCACCGGTTCGTGGCCGGCGGCGGTCAGCTCCGCCACCACGTGCCGCCCGGCCAGTCCGGTTCCGCCCGCCACCGCGATCCGCATGTCCGTCTCCTCCGCGCCCGTCCCGCTGGGTCCGTCTGCCGGACACGACCCTAGTCAGCGCGGGCCCGGCCGCCCTGGGCCACTCGGCGAGCCCGCTCCTGGGCCACTGGAACGGACGCGCGGCACGGGCACGCGGCACGCGACCCGCACACGCGGCGCGGCGCGGCGCGGGAATCAGAGGCTCCGGATCTGGCGGGGTGACGCAGCTCATGTAGGCATCCCGTAAAGATTCGTACAACCTCTCGGCCCGTCCGGCGGTCATCCTGGCGAATCGTTCGCACCATCCGTCATGAGGTCCCCATGAAGCTCCGCCGTTCCCTGGCCCTCGCCTCCGCCACGGCCGCCCTGGCACCCGTCGTCCTGCTGGCCGCCCCGCTCGCCCACGCGACGGACGCCCCCTCCCCCGCAGCGTCCGAGTCCGCCCCGGTGGAGACGGTTCCGGAGGAGACCCCGGCCGGGGAGACGCCCGCCGAGGAGACCCCCGGCGGCGGGGAGCAGCCCGCCCCCGAGGAGACCACCCCGGGCGACGGCGAGGAGGGCGAGCCGGGCGGGAGCGCGGGTCAGCCCTCGGACGAGGAGACCACTCCCGAGGACGGGGACAAGGACGGGGACAAAAACGGGGACGGGGACGAGGAGGAGACCCCGGCGAAGCCGAGCCCCTCCGTCACCACCTCCCCCTCCGTGTCCCCCTCGGACGGCCCGCTGGAGTGCACCGACGGCGAGGAGCCGAAGTTCGACGACGCGCTGCGCACCGGCCTGGCCGGCCTGCCCTCGAAGGTCGTGGCCGGCAGCGGCTTCCACTCCTTCCGGCTGACCGTGAAGAACACCGGCGACACCGCCTACGAGCGCGTCGACCTGGGGGTGTTCGCCGCCCTCATCGACGACGAGGAGTTCTTCGTCAACACCCGGTACCTGACCCTCCAGTTCCAGGACCCGGCCTCCGGCGCCTGGAAGTCCATCTCCCTCGACGAGAACGACGCGGGCGCCGGCTACCTCGGCCACACCGGTGTCGCCGCCGGCGAGTCCTTCTCCGTCGGCATGCGCCTGAGCGTGGCGGCCGACGCGCCCTCCGGCCTCGGCTTCGCGCTGAGCATCGGCGTGTACGCGGACGACGAGGGCAACTGCGTCTACGCCGGGGACGACAGCTTCTACCAGTTCGACGTCCTGGCGGCCGGCACGAAGCCGGGCGACGTGGACGAGTCCGAGCCGCAGGGCGGCAGCAAGCCGCTGCCGGGCAAGCCCAGCGGCGACACCCCGATCGACCCGAAGGGCACCCTCGCCGAGACCGGCTCCGACTCGGCGCTGCCGCTGTTCGCCCTCGCGGGCGGCGCCGCGGTCGCCGTCGGCGCGGGCGCGGTCTTCGTGGTGCGCCGCCGCGGGGCGGGCGCGGCGGGCGCCGGGACCGCCGCCTGACCGGAGAGCACCCGCGTCAGAACGCACCGGGGGCCTGCTCGCAGTGGCGAGCAGGCCCCCGGCCGCGTGTGCGGAGGAACGGGCCCCGGCCGCGCGGCCCCGGACCCGCGCGGCCACCGGGCAGCGCGCGGGCCCCGTGGTGCCGGACCCCGGCGGGCCCCGCCCGCCCCCGGCGTCACGCCTTCGGGGCCACCTTCGAGAGCCCGTTGATGATGCGGTCCATCGCGTCGCCGCCCGACGGGTCCGTCAGGTTCGCCAGCATCTTCAGCGTGAACTTCATCAGCATCGGGTGCGTCAGGCCCCGCTCCGTCGCGATCTTCATGACCTTCGGGTTGCCGATGAGCTTCACAAAGGCGCGGCCCAGCGTGTAGTAACCGCCGTAGGTGTCCTTGAGGACCTTCGGGTACCGCTGGAGGGCCAGCTCCCGCTGGGCCGGGGTGCGGCGCGCGTGGGCCTGGACGATGACGTCCGCCGCGATCTGGCCGGATTCCATCGCATAGGCGATGCCCTCGCCGTTGAACGGGTTGACGAGCCCGCCCGCGTCACCGACCAGCAGCAGGCCCTTGGTGTAGTGCGGCTGCCGGTTGAAGGCCATCGGCAGCGCCGCGCCGCGGATCGGGCCGGTCATGTTGTCCGGGGTGTAGCCCCACTCCTCCGGCGTCGAGGCGCACCACGCCTTGAGGATCTCGCGCCAGTCCAGCTCCTTGAAGGACGAGGAGGTGTTGAGGACGCCGAGGCCGACGTTGGAGGTGCCGTCGCCCATGCCGAAGATCCAGCCGTAGCCGGGCAGCAGCCGGTCCGGGCCCGGGCCGCGCCGGTCCCACAGCTCCAGCCAGGACTCCAGGTAGTCGTCGTCGTGGCGGGGCGAGGTGAAGTACGTGCGCACCGCGACGCCCATCGGGCGGTCCTCGCGGCGGTGCAGGCCCATCGCGAGGGAGATGCGCGAGGAGTTGCCGTCGGCGGCGACCACCAGGGGCGCGTGGAAGGTGACCGGGGTCTTCTCCTCGCCCAGCTTGGCGTGGACGCCGGTGATCCGGCCGGTGCGCTCGTCGAGGACCGGCTCGCCCACGTTGCACCGCTCGTACAGCCGGGCGCCGGCCTTCTGCGCCTGCCGGGCGAGCTGCTCGTCGAAGTCGTCGCGCTTGCGGACCAGTCCGTAGTCCGGGAAGGAGGCGAGATCCGGCCAGTCGAGCTGGAGGCGGACGCCGCCGCCGATGATCCGCAGGCCCTTGTTCCGCAGCCAGCCGGCCTCTTCGGAGATGTCGATGCCCATCGCGACGAGCTGCTTGGTCGCGCGCGGGGTGAGCCCGTCGCCGCACACCTTCTCGCGCGGGAAGGCCGTCTTCTCCAGGAGGAGCACGTCCAGGCCCGCCTTGGCGAGGTGGTACGCGGTCGTCGAGCCGGCCGGGCCCGCGCCGACGACGATCACATCGGCGGTGTGCTCGGTGAGGTGGTCGGTCACGGCGGGATCTCCCGGGAATTCGATTCGATATTGCGTACCGAACGGCACAGGACATGTGCAGTCTATGGGGGCGTACGCTTCCGCCGACTGAAGGGCTCCGTCCATGAGCAGCAGGCCGCTCCCCGTCGTGAACCTGCGTGTCCCCACCGACGAGGACGCCCTCGCCTGGCACCGGGCCTTCGCCGACCCCGAGGTCATGGAGTTCCACGGCGGGAAGGCGGCCGAGCTGTCGGTGTACGAGGAGCTGACCGCCCGCCAGCGCCGCCACGACGCCGAACACGGCTTCTGCTTCTGGACGATGACCGGCGAGGACGGCGAGGTCCTGGGCTTCACGGGCGCGCAGCCGTGGCCGCACCAGCACTTCGGGCCGGTCGGCGAGATCGAGATCGGCTGGCGGCTGGCCCGCCCCGCGTGGGGCCGGGGCTATGTCACGGCCGCCGCGCGCACCACCCTGGAGCGGGTGCGGGCCGCGGGCGTCGGGAGCGTGGTCGCGATGGTCGACGCGCGCAACGAGCGCTCGATCGCGGTGGCGCGCCGGCTCGGTATGGAGCTGGCCGAGACGTTCATGACGCCGGCCTCCCGGCGGAAGGGCTACTGCTTCCGCCTCGAACTGGCCTGAAACCGACCCCCTCGGCGGGCGGCCGGTGTCAGAACACCGACAGCCCGGTCAGGGTGGTGAACCGGTCCAGGGCCGCGACGCCCGCGACCGAGTTCCCGTGCGCGTCCAGGCCCGGGCTCCACACGCAGAGCGTGCAGCGCCCGGGCACCACGGCCACGATCCCGCCGCCCACCCCGCTCTTGCCGGGCAGCCCGACGCGGTGCGCGAAGTCGCCCGCCGCGTCGTACGTACCGCAGGTGAGCATCACCGCGTTGATCTGCTTGGCCTGGCTGCGGGTGAGCAGCCGGGTGCCGTCGGCGCGCACCCCGTGCCGGGCCAGGAACCGTGCGGCCAGGGTGAGATCGGCGCAGCTCGCCTCGATCGCGCACTGCCAGAAGTAGTGGTCGAGCAGGGCCGGGACGGGGCCGGTGATATTGCCGTACGAGGCCATGAAGTGCGCGAGCGCGGCGTTGCGGTGGCCGTGCGCGGCCTCGGAGGCGGCGACCTCCGGGTCGAAGGAGAGCTCCTTGTTGCCGCTCTCCGCCCGCAGGAAGTCCAGGAGTTCGCTGCTGGCGTCCCCGGTGAGGGTCTGGAGGACGTCGGTGACGACGAGGGCGCCCGCGTTGATGAACGGGTTCCGCGGGACGCCGTTCTCGTACTCCAGCTGCACCAGGGAGTTGAACGGGTTGCCGGAGGGCTCCCGGCCGACCCGCTCCCACAGGGCGTCGCCGGTCTCCGCGAGGACCAGGGCCAGGGTGAAGACCTTGGTGATCGACTGCGCGGAGAACGGGTGGCGCCAGTCGCCCACGCCGTAGACGTTCCCCTGGAGGTCGGCGACGGCCATGCCGAAGCGGTGCGGGTCGGCGCCGGCGAGGGCCGGGATGTACTCGGCCGGGCGTCCGGTGCCGGCCAGCGGGGCCACGTCCCGCGCGATCTGCTCCAGCACGGCCTGGTAGTCGACCGCGACCGCCTGCTGTTCCATGGCGTGCCCGTCCTGTTCCCGTGCCGTCCTGTTCCGTGCCCGTCCGTGCCGTTCCCGCGCCGCCGCTACAGCGGCTTGGTGCCGCGGTGCAGGGCGACGATCCCGCCGGAGAGGTTGCGCCAGGCGACCCTGCCCCAGCCGGCGCCCTGGAGGCGGGCGGCGAGTTCGGGCTGGTCGGGCCAGCCCTGGATGGACTCGGCGAGGTAGACGTAGGCGTCCGGGTTGGAGGAGACCGCGCGGGCGATCGGCGGCAGCGCCCGCATCAGGTACTCCTCGTACACGGTGCGGAACGGGGCCCAGGTCGGGTGCGAGAACTCGCAGATGACCACGCGCCCGCCCGGCTTGGTGACCCGGTACAGCTCGCGCAGCGCCCGGTCGGTGTCCTGGACGTTGCGCAGCCCGAAGGAGATGGTCACCGCGTCGAAGGAGCCGTCCGCGAAGGGGAGCCGGGTGGCGTCGCCCGCGGTCAGCGGCAGCCAGGGGTGGCGCTTCTTGCCCTCGCGCAGCATGCCGAGGGAGAAGTCGCAGGGCACCACGTACGCGCCGGTCTCGGTGAACGGCAGGGAGGAGGTGCCGGTGCCCGCGGCGAGGTCGAGGATCCGCTGCGCGGGCCGGGCGTCGACCGCCCTGGCGACCTCCCTGCGCCAGCGCCGGTCCTGGCCGAGCGAGAGGACGTCGTTGGTGAGGTCGTAGTTCGCCGCCACGTCGTCGAACATCGAGGCGACTTCGTGCGGCTGCTTGTCCAGGGTTGCTCGCGTCACGGGCCCATTCAAGCAGCCCGCCGCGCCGGTCCGGCGGGGCGGGCCCGGCCGGGGCGCGCGCTACCGCGCCCGGTAGACCAGCCGGCCGCCGATGACGGTGGCCACACAGGTCGACGCGCCCTCCCGGACCAGGGCGGCCCGGTCCGGGACGTCGAAGACGGCGAAGCGGGCGGGGCCCCCGGCGACCGGGCCCGGGAGGAGCACCAGCGGCGACGGCGAGAAGGAGGCCGGGCCCGGCAGCCCCTGGGGGCGCTGCCCGACCGCGAGTCCGGCCCGGCGCACCGCGTCCTGCGCCGCCCGGCCGCGCAGCTCCCCCGCGACGGCGACCGTGCCGTGGGCGAGGAGCCGCTGCACACCGCGCCGGGCGCTGGCGCCGAGCCGCGCGGGCTCGGCCCGGAACAGGGCCCGGGCGCGCTCCCCGGTGACCGGCCGGGTGCCGAACTCCTCCGCCTCGCGCGGGTCCGGGTGGTAGACGCCCTCCAGCAGTTCGGGCGCGTACGGGTTGAGCAGACCGGGGGTGAGGATGCCCGGCCAGCGCCGCACCCGTGCCCCGGGCGCGCGGGCGGTCAGCTCCTCGTACGGGCCGACGGCGACCAGCTGCGCGCCCTCGACGAGGACGGCGGCCTCGGGGGACGCCTCGGCGACATGGATGGTGAGCACGCGCCCGGAGCCCTCAGTTGGCGTCGAGGAGCTTCAGCTCGGGGTGCGCCGTGCCGCCCTCGATCGCGGTGGAGGAGATGTGCGAGACCACGCGGTCGTCCACCGGGTCCAGCGCCGGGTCCTCGTGCACCAGCAGGTGCTCGTAGGTGGTGGCCCGCTGAGCCGGGACGCGGCCCGCCTTGCGGATCAGGTCGATGATCTCCAGGCGGTTGGAGCGGTGCTTGGCGCCGGCCGAGGAGACCACGTTCTCCTCCAGCATGATCGAGCCGAGGTCGTCCGCGCCGTAGTGCAGGGAGAGCTGGCCGACCTCCTTGCCCGTGGTCAGCCAGGAGCCCTGGATGTGGGCGACGTTGTCGAGGAAGAGCCGCGCGATGGCGATCATGCGCAGGTACTCGAACAGGGTCGCCTGGGTCCGGCCCTTGAGGTGGTTGTTCTCGGGCTGGTACGTGTACGGGATGAAGGCGCGGAAGCCGCCGGTGCGGTCCTGCACCTCGCGGATCATGCGCAGGTGCTCGATGCGCTCCGCGTTGGTCTCGCCGGTGCCCATCAGCATGGTGGAGGTGGACTCGACGCCCAGGTTGTGGGCGACCTCCATGATCTCCAGCCAGCGCTCGCCGGACTCCTTGAGCGGGGCGATCGCCTTGCGCGGCCGGGCGGGCAGCAGTTCGGCGCCCGCGCCCGCGAAGGAGTCCAGACCGGCGGCGTGGATGCGCTTGATCGCCTCCTCGACGGAGACCTTGGAGATCCGGGCCATGTGCTCGACCTCGGACGCGCCGAGGGAGTGGATGACCAGGTCCGGGAAGTCCTTCTTGATCGCGGCGAAGTGCTTCTCGTAGTACTCGACGCCGTAGTCCGGGTGGTGGCCGCCCTGGAACATGATCTGGGTGCCGCCGAGTTCGACGGTCTCCGCGCAGCGGCGCAGGATGTCGTCGAGGTCCCGGGTCCACGCCTTGTCGGTGGCCTTCGGGGGCGCGTAGAAGGCGCAGAACTTGCAGGCCGTGACGCAGACGTTGGTGTAGTTGATGTTGCGTTCGATGATGTACGTCGCGATGTGCTCCGTGCCCGCGTAGCGGCGGCGGCGCACGGCGTCGGCGGCGGCGCCGAGGGCGTGCAGCGGGGCGGAGCGGTACAGGTCGAGCGCCTCTTCGGGCGTGATCCGGCCGCCCTCGGCAGCGCGGTCCAGCACGGACTGGAGGTCGGCCTTCTCGGTCACCGGGCGTCACCCTTCGGCGGTTTCCTGCGGTTCTGCGGACCGATCCAGGCTACGCCACGGGCCGGGCGCGCCCGCGCGGGGCCGGTGGGGGCGGCGGCCGGGGGCCCGGCGGCCGCCTTCAGTCGTCGCCGCCGCCGTCCTCGTCGAGGCGGCTGAGGCTGCCGGCGGGGCGGCCCGCGCGGTCGTCCTCGGAGGCGTAGCGCAGCTCCCCGTCGCGGAGTTCGAGGCGGAGGGTGGAGACGCCCTTGGTGCAGACGGCCGTGGAGCGGGGGCCCGCCTCGGAGTCGACGACCAGGGTGCGGCCCTCCGCCTTGCGGACGGTGAGCAGGTCCTCGCAGATGAAGTTGCCGAGGATGTCGGTGTGCGCGGCGGTCCCCGCCTCCTCGCCGACGGCGGCCGGGCGGAGGGTGACCTTCATGGTTCCGGCGGGGATGCCGGAGGCGGTGATCGGGCCCTGCCAGGCGCCGACGAACTCCTTCGGGACGGAGCCGCCCGGCTTCCCCGGGGTCACGGAGGCGCTGGCGGCGGGCGGCTCGGCGCCCGCGTCGGCGCCGTTGGAGCCGCCCCCGCCGGAGCCGGGCAGCAGGTCGAGAACGAAGGCGCCGCCGAGGGTCACGGCGGCGAGCGCCCCGGCGACGGTGAGGGCGAGGGTGCAGCTCACGCGGCGGCCGCGGGGGCCGCCGCTCGCGGTCAGGGACAGCCCGCCGGGCTCCCGGCCGGGTCCGGCGGACGCGCCGCCGGAGCCGCTCGCGCCCGGCCCGGAACCCGCGGCGCCGCCCGCGCCGCCGTTCCCGGACACGCCGCCGGGGCCGTACCCGGACCCCGGCCCGGAGCCCGCCGCGCCGCCCGGTCCGTCCGGGCCCCCACCCGCGCCCGGCCCGGCGCCCGGCCCGTGTGGTCCCCCGCCCGGCCCGGAGGCTGGCGTGGCACCGGGGCCGCCCGGCCCACCGGAGACCGGTCCCGGTCCAGGACCGGACCCCGCCCCCGGCCCCTTCGCCCACGCCGCCGCGGCCTCCTCCGGGGCGATCGGCGGGCCGAAGGCCCCCGCCGGCGGGGGCGCGAACGGCACCGGACCCGAGGCGGCGGCCGGGTCCGCGTCCTGCCCGGGGTCGGCCGGGTCCGGGAAGGACTCCAGGTGCAGCAGTTCGACGGCCGCGCGGCTGATCCGGTTGACCACGGGCGCGGTCAGCCAGCCGTCCCGCCCGGTGTCCGCGCCCGAGGCGTCGAGCCGTGCCGCGACCTCGGCCGGTGCGGGCCGGGCCGCCGGGTCCTTGGCGAGGCACGCGGTCACCAGCTCCCGCAACGCGCCGTCCAGCGAGCCGAGTTCGGGCTCCTCGTGGACGACCTTGTAGAGCAGGGCGGCGGAGGAGTCCCCGGAGAACGGGCCCTCACCCCGCGCCGCGTAGGCGAGGACGGCCCCGAGGGAGAAGACGTCGGCGGCGCCGGTGACCCCGCGGCCGAGTATCTGCTCGGGCGCCATATAGCCGGGCGAGCCCACCGAGACGCCGGTGGAGGTCAGCGAGGCGGTCCCCTCGACGGCCCGCGAGATGCCGAAGTCGATCAGCCGCGGCCCCTCCAGGGTCAGCATCACGTTCGACGGCTTCACGTCCCGGTGGACGAGGTCCAGCGCGTGCACCGCCTCAAGGGCCCGGGCCAGGCCCGCCCCGAGGACGCGGACCGAGTCCAGGGGCAGCGGCCCGTCGTCGGCGACCGCCCGGGAGAGGGACGGGCCCGCGACATAGCCGGTGGCGACCCACGGCACGGGCGCCTCCGGATCGGCGTCCAGGACCGGCGCGGTCCACTCCCCGCCGACCCGGCGCGCGGCCGCGACCTCCCGGCGGAACCGGGCCCGGAACTCGTCGTCGAGGGCGAAGTGCGGATGGACGGCCTTCACCGCGACGGTACGGCCGCCCGCGCTGCGCCCGAGGTAGACCCGGCCCATCCCGCCCGAGCCCAGCCGGCCGAGCAGCCGGTACGCCCCGATGGCACGCGGCTCCCCCGGTTCAAGCGGCTGCATGTCGGCTCCCCCGGTCGCTCGCCGTTCCCAGGGACCACACTCTAAGCGGTGTCCGGGCCCGGGGAGAGGGCTCAGGCCGCCGGGGCGAGCAGTTCCACGCGCACATCCGCCGGGAAGCCCGTCGTCGGCCCGGTCCGGCGGGCGAACTCCCGGACGCCCGCGAGCTGGTCGGCCCCGAACCGGAAGTCGAGGGTGGTGAAGTAGCGCTCCAGCAGCTCCGCGTCGAAGCTCTCCCAGCGCGCCGCCTGCTCGGCGACCTTGGCGACCTCCTCCAGGGACACGTCCCGGGAGGCGAGGAAGGCCTCATGCACCTTGCGGACCACCAGCGGCTCCCGGGCCAGGTACTCCTTGCGGGCCGCCCAGACGGCGAAGACGAACGGCAACCCGGTCCACTGCTTCCACATCCGACCGAGGTCGTGCACCTGGAGCCCGAGGCGCGGCGCGTCGTGCAGGGAGGCGCGCAGCGCGGCGTCCCCGATGAGCACGGCCGCCTCGGCCTCCTGCATCATCACGCCGAGGTCGGGCGGGCAGGTGTAGTAGTCCGGCGCCACGCCGTACTGCTCGGCCAGCAGCAGCTGCGCGAGCCGGACCGAGGTGCGGGAGGTCGAGCCGAGGGCGACCCGCTGTCCGTCCAGCCGCTCCAGCGGCACCTGGGAGACGATCACACAGGACATCACGGGTCCGTCGCAGCCGACCGCCAGATCGGGGAAGGCGACGAGTTCGTCCGCGTTGCGCAGGAATTCCACGAGGGTGACGGGCGCGATGTCGAGATCGCCGCGGACCAGGCTCTCGCTCAGCTTCTCGGGAGTGTCCTTGGTCAGTTCCAGGTCGAGAAGCGTTCCCGTTCTGGCGAGCCCCCAGTAAAGGGGGAGACAGTTCAGGAACTGGATGTGGCCGACACGCGGGCGGCTGCGCCGGTTGTCGGTTGCTGTGCTTTCACCGTGACTGTCCACATCGTGAGGCTAGACCCGGGGACCCCGGGCGTCCGCGCCGGGGCCGCCGACGCGCCCGCCGCCCCACCCCCGTACCCCCGTCGTCCCTCGTCAGGGGCCTGCCGCGTCAGCGCGGAGACCGCCGGTCAAACATACGGGTGACGTGATCTTGCCCTCTACCGCCGCGCGCACGCTGCGTGCTAGGCTCGACGCAAGTTGCAGTTTGGTTTCCCTTGCAGTACAGAGCCTGCGGAGCATGTAACCCGCAGGCTCTTGTCGTTTTCAGACTTCTTGCAGGTTCTGGAGCAGGGCAACCCTTTGGCCCAAGGAGGGCTTATGGCTACCGGAACCGTCAAGTGGTTCAACGCTGAAAAGGGCTTCGGCTTCATCGCCCAGGACGGCGGCGGCCCGGATGTCTTCGTCCACTACTCCGCGATCAACGCGACCGGCTTCCGCTCCCTTGAGGAGAACCAGGTCGTGAACTTCGACGTCACCCAGGGCCCGAAGGGCCCGCAGGCGGAGAACGTCACCCCTGCCTAAGGGCGACCGGGGTCGGCGATCGCGCACGACTTAGCAGTACCCAAGGAGCCCTGTTCCGTACGGCCCGTACGGAACAGGGCTCCTGCCTTTGCCCGGTGCCCGGCCGCCCCCGGGCCGGGCGAGCAAGACAGACAGGGCCCGCCCAGCGGTACGGGCCCCGGGCCCGTTCAGCGGTACAGGGCGTCGATCTCGGCCGCGAAGTCCCGGGCGATGTCCGCCCGCTTCAGCTTGAGGGACGGGGTCAGATGGCCGCTCTCCTCCGTGAAGTCGGTCGTCAGCACCCGGAAGCGGCGGATCGACTCGGCCCGGGAGACCAGCCGGTTCGCCTCGTCGACCGCGCGCTGGAGGGCGTCGAGCAGGTCCTCGTCCCGGACCACCTCGGCCAGCGGCAGACCGGCCTTCTTCTTCATCCGGCGCCAGTGGTCGAGCCCGTCCGGCTCCAGGGTGAGCAGCGCCGTGACATAGGGGCGGTCGTCGCCGACGACCATGCACTGGCCGACCAGCGGATGCGCCCGCAGCCAGTCCTCCAGCGGGGCGGGGGCGACGTTCTTGCCGCCCGAGGTGATGAGGATGTCCTTCTTGCGGCCGGTGATCGTGAGGTAGCCGCCCTCGTCCAGGGCGCCCAGGTCCCCGGTCGGCAGCCAGCCGCCCCCGGTCGCCGGGACGGCCGTCTCCGTCTCCGGGTCCCAGTAGCCGGTGAAGACATGGCCGCCGCTCAGCTCCACCTCCCCGTCGTCCGCGATCCGCACGGCCGTGCCCGGCAGCGGCCAGCCGACCGTGCCGAGGCGGGGGCGGAGCGGCGGGGTGACGGTGGAGGCGGCGGTGGTCTCGGTGAGGCCGTAGCCCTCGAAGATCTGGATGCCGGCGCCCGCGTAGAAGGACGCCAGGCGGCGGCCGAGCGGGGAGCCGCCGCAGATCGCGTAGCGGACCCGGCCGCCCAGGGCGGCGCGGATGCGGCGGTAGACCAGCGGGTCGTAGAGGGCCCGGGCGGCGCGCAGGCCCAGTGACGGGCCGGGGCCGGTGCCGTGCTCGGCGGCCTCGACGGCCTGCCCGTAGCGCCGGGCGATCCGGGCGGCGCGGTCGAAGGAGGCCGCCCGGCCCATCTTCTCGGCGGTCGCGCGGCCCGTGTTGAACACCTTCTCCAGGACATACGGGATGGCCAGCAGGAAGGTGGGGGCGAAGCCCGCGAGGTCGGCGAGGAGGTCGTCGGTCCTGATCGAGGGCGCGTGCCCGAGGCGGACCCGGGCGCGCAGGCAGCCGATCGCGACCATCCGGCCGAAGACATGCGACAGCGGCAGGAACAGCAGCGTGGCGGCGGGGTCCTTGCTGACCGACTTGAAGACCGGGTGCAGCAGCTCGATCGCGTTGTCGACCTCGGCGAAGAAGTTGCCGTGGGTGATCACACAGCCCTTGGGGCGGCCGGTGGTGCCCGAGGTGTAGATCAGGGTCGCGATCGAGTCCGGGGTCAGCGCCTCGCGGCGGGCGCTCACCACGGCGTCCGGGATACGGGCCTGCTCCCCGGCCTTGCGCAGCTGGCCCACGGCCCCGGTGTCGAAGACCCACAGATGCTCCAGGCCGGGGAGCTGCCGGCGCTCCTGGCTGATCAGCCGGGCCTGCTCCGCGCTCTCCACGACGCACGCGGCGGCCCCCGAGTTCTCCAGGATCCAGCGGGCCTGGAAGGCGGAGGAGGTCGGGTAGACGGGCACGGTGACCAGCCCGGCGGCCCAGGCGGCGAAGTCCAGCAGGGTCCACTCATAGGTGGTGCGGGCCATGATCGCGAGCCGGTCGCCGGGCTTGAGCCCGTGGGCGATCAGCCCCTTGGCGACCGCGCGGACCTCCTCGGCGAACCGGGCGGCGGTGACGTCCTGCCACCGCCCGTCCGCGTCCTTGCAGCTGAGGACGGCCTCGGCGGGCGCCTCGCGCTCGTTGTCGAAGGGGATGTCGGCGAGGGACCCGCGGGCGACGGGCGGCACCAGGGGCGGGACGGACACCTCCCGGACGACGCCGTTCACCTGCTTCTTGTGCGGCTCCACCAGGACGGGCGCGGCGGGCGGCGGCGGGCTGGGCATGCTGCTGGCCTGGTCGACGGACACGGGCGGCTCCTCTGTGAAAGGGGGTCGTTCGGGCGGTCGGGGCGGGTCGGGCAGGTCGTTCGGTGGGGCGCGCGGACAGGCGGGTCCGGGGTGGCCCGGTCGCGCCGGGGGCAGGGCCGGCGGGAGGACGGGCGGTGGCCCGGTCGCGGTGGGGGCGCGGTCCGGGGCCGGCCGGTGTCAGGCGCGTTCCAGGACGGCGGTCACCCCCTGGCCGCCCGCCGCGCAGACGGAGATCAGCCCGCGCGCGGGCCCCTCGCGTTCGGCGAGCAGCTTGGCGAGGGTGGCGACGATCCGGGCCCCGGTCGCGGCGAAGGGGTGCCCGGTCGCCAGCGAGGAGCCGGCCGCGTTCAGCCGGTCCCGGTCCACCGGCGGCAGGCCCTGCTGCTCCCAGGCGGCCAGGGTGGCCAGCACCTGGGAGGCGAACGCCTCGTGGATCTCCACCAGGTCGAAGTCGCCGAGGGACAGCCCGGCGCGCTCCAGCATCCGGGGCACCGCGTACGCGGGGGCCATCAGCAGCCCGTCGCCGTCCGGGTCCCCGCCCTCCCCCGCGGCGTCGCCGTGGACATGGTCGACGGCGGCCGTCTCGTAGGCGGTGAGGTGGGCGAGCGGGCGCAGGCCGCGGGCCTCGGCCCACTCCTCGCTCGCCAGCAGGACGGTGGCGGCACCGTCGGTGAGCGGGGTGGAGTTGCCGGCCGTCATGGTGGCGCCGGGGGCGTCGTTGCCGTAGACGGTCCGCAGGGTGGCGAGCTTCGCGGCGGTGGAGCCGGGGCGCAGGTTCTGGTCGCGTTCCAGGGAGCGGAAGGGGACGACGAGGTCGTCCAGGAAGCCGCGCTCGTAGGCGGCGGCGAGGCGCTGGTGGCTGGTGGCGGCCAGGGCGTCCTGGTCCTCGCGGGAGACGCCCCAGCGGCGGGCGGTGACGGCGGCGTGCTCGCCCATGGAGAGCCCGGTGCGCGGCTCGGCGTTCCGCGGGATGTCGGGGACGAGGTGCTTCGGGTGGACGGCGGCCAGCGCCTTGAGCCGCGCGCCCGTGCCCTTGGCCCGGCGGGCGGCGAGCAGCATCCGGCGGAGTTCGTCGTTGACGCCGAGGGGCGCGTCGCTGGTGGTGTCGGCGCCGCCCGCGATCCCGCTCTCGATCCCGCCGACCGCGATCTTGTTGGCGACGGCGATCACGGCCTGGAGCCCGGTGCCGCAGGCCTGCTGGATGTCGTACGCGGGGGTGCGCGGGTCGAGCCCGGAGCCGAGGACGGTCTCCCGGGCCAGGTTGAAGTCGCGGCTGTGCTTGAGGACGGCGCCCGCGACGAACTCCCCGACGGCACCGGGGCCGGTGAGTCCGTACCGGGTGACCAGCCCGTCGAGGGCCGCGCCCAGCAACTCCTGGTTGGACGCCGTGGCGTAGGGGCCGTCGGACCGGGCGAAGGGGATGCGGCTGCCGCCGATCACCGCGACCCTGCGGGGCAACGTCACCATCTCGACCAGCTCCTGACTCTTGAGTAACCTTACTCTTCGGTAAATCTACGACCGAGCAGGGAGTCAGGACAATGGCCGACCGCTACCCGACCTTCACCGGCACCGGCCCCGGCCGTTTCCTCGCCCGCCGGCTCGGCCTCCCCCGGCCCGCGCCGCTGCGGCGCTGGACCCCGGACGCGCCGGACCTCGGCGGCCCGGTGGTCCTGCGCACGGCGGGGGTCTCCGCGCTGACCGGGCCGCTGCCGGGCGTCCCCGCTCAGGAGGCTTCCCGTTCGGGAGACCGCCCCGCCGCCGTCGTCCTCGACGCGACCGGCGTCGCCACGGCCGCCGGGCTCGCCGAGGTGCACGCGGCGCTCCACCCGCTGGTGCGCTCGGTCGCGGAGAGCGGGCGGATCGTCGTCCTCGGCACCCGGCCCTCCGCCGACGACCACCACCAGGCGGCCGCCCAGCAGGCGCTGGAGGGCTTCGTCCGGTCCCTCGCCAAGGAGACCGGCGGCGGGCGCACCGCCAATCTGGTCCGCCTCGGCTCCCCGGACCCCGCGCACACCGGGTCCACCCTGCGCTTCCTGCTCTCCTCGCGCTCCGCGTACGTCAGCGGGCAGGTCGTCGAGCTGACCGGTGCCGTACCGGGTGGGAGCGGCGACCCGAGCCGCCCGCTCGCCGGCCGCACCGCCCTCGTCACGGGCGCCGCCCGGGGTATCGGCGCGGCCGTCGCGGAGGTCCTGGTCCGCGACGGGGCGCAGGTGGTCTGCCTGGACGTCCCGGGGGCCGGGGACGACCTCGCCCGCACCGCCGGGCGGCTGCGCGGCACGCCCCTCCCGCTGGACATCACGGCCCCGGACGCGGCGGAGCGGATCATGGCCGCGCTGCCCGGCGGCGAGCTGGACGTCCTCGTCCACAACGCGGGCATCACCCGGGACCGGCGCCTCGCCAACATGCCCGCCGAAAGCTGGGCGCAGGTGCTGACGGTCAATCTGGCCGCCGTCCTGGACACCACCGACGCCCTGCTGAAGGCGGGCGCGGTCCGGCGCGGCGGGGGCGTGGTCGCCACGGCTTCCATCGCGGGCATCGCCGGGAACACCGGGCAGACCAACTACGCGGCCGCCAAGGCCGGGATCATCGGGCTGGTCCGCTCGCTCGCCCCGAGGGCAGCCGCCGAGCACGGCGTGACGGTGAACGCGGTCGCGCCCGGCTTCATCGAGACCCGGATGACGGCCGCCGTGCCGCTGCTCATCCGGGAGGCGGGCCGCCGGATGAACTCCCTGGCACAGGGCGGGCTCCCGGTCGATGTCGCCGAGGCCACCGCGTATCTCGCCGACCCGGCGTCCACCGCCGTCAACGGGCAGGTGCTGCGCGTCTGCGGCCAGAGCCTGCTGGGGGCGTGACCATGGACGCGACCCGTGCGGCGCGCGGGGGCGAAGCCACCGTGCGCACGCTCACCGCCGCCCCGGCACTCGGACCCCTGCTGCTGCGCGGAGCCCTCCGCTCGCCTCTCAAGCGCACCCCGCACACGGGCGCGCCCCTGCCCGGGACGCGGCTGGTCCTGCCCTCGGCCCGGATCGACGCCCGGCGGCTGGCCGCGTACGCGGAGGTCTGCGGCTTCCCCGAGCCCGGCCCGGAGGTCCCGCTGCCGCTGCCGTACCCGCATGTGCCGGCGTTCCCGCTGGCCATGCGGGTGCTGACGGAGCGCGCCTTCCCGCTGCCGGTGCTGGGGCTGGTGCACACGGCGATCGAGGTCACCCGGCCCGGTCCGCCGCTGCTGCCCGGCGACCGGCCCGAACTGAGCGTCCACGCGGCCGCCTTGGTGCCGCACCGGCGGGGCACCGAGGTGGTGGTGGTCACGGAGGCACGGCTGGACGGGGAGCTGGTGTGGGAGTCCCGCAGCCGCTATCTGGCCCGCCACCCGGTCCCACCCGGCTCGGCGCCCGCGCCCGGGGAGCCCATGACCACGGAGCCCGCGCCCGCGGAGCCCGCGACCACGGACGGCGGTGCGGAGCGGGCCGTCGAGTGGCGGCTGCCGGGCGGACTCGGGCGGCGCTACGGGTCCGCGTCCGGCGACCGGAACCCGATCCATCTGCACCCGCTCACGGCCCGCCTGTTCGGCTTCCCCCGCGCCATCGCGCACGGGATGTGGACCTTCGCGCGCTGCCTGGCCGAGGCGGACCGGCAGGGCGGCCCGGAACTCCGGGGCGGGCAGCCGGTCGCGGCCCGGGCCGCGTTCCGGGCCCCCGTCCTGCTGCCCGGCACCGTCCGCTGCGTCCTGCGCGATGCCGGGGCCGGTGCCACCGCCTTCACCCTGCGGTCCGGCGACGGGCGCACCCACCTCGACGGCGAGGCGCGGTACGGGGACGTGAACGGGGACGAGGGCGAGGGCCCGGCCGGGACGGCCCCCGGGGACCGGGACCTCGGGCCCCAGGGCCCGACCGGGGCCGGGTCAGGTTCCGGCTCCGGGACCGGCTCCGGGGATCTCAGCGGGGGGACCAGCGCTCCCCGCGCATGAGCCCGCCCAGCCCCGTCCACGCGAAGTTCATCAGCGTGGCCGCGGCCTCCTTCGCCGACAGCCCGCCCGACTCATTGGCCCACCCGGCCAGCGACTCGGCGGCCCCCACCAGCGCCTGGGCCAGGCCCTCGATGTCCCGGTCCGCCAGCTCCCCGACCCGGCCCGCGCCCGCGGTCCCCGGGGCGGGCGGTGCGCCCGCGCGCGCCGCCGCCCCGATCAGGACGGTCACGAAGGCGACGATCTCCTCCCGCATCGTGGCGACCTCGGCGGCGAACGGCTCCCCGTGCGTCCGGGCCTGGCGGTGCAGCACGGACCAGCCGTCCGGGTTCTCGGCGGTGTGCCGGAAGAACGCCTCCAGCCCCGCCCACAACTGCCCGTCGGCGCTCAGGCCCGGGTCGATCGCCGCCTGCACGGCCTCGGTGAGCCGGGCCGCCTCACGGCGGATGCACGCGGTGAACAGCTCCTCCTTGGAGTTCAGGTAGAGGTACACCAGCGGCTTGGAGACGCCCGCGAGTTCCGCGATCTCGTCCATGGAGGCGGCACGGTAGCCGCGCTGCCCGAAGGTCTCCACGGCCGCGTCCATCATCTGCTGCTCGCGCACCGCCCGCGGCATGCGCTTGGCCCTCACGCCCTTCACCGCACTCATCCTCGACGTCCTCCCGCCCCGTGCCCTTACTCCGCGGTAAGAGTACGGCGCGCGCACGCCCCCGCCCCGCGCCACCCCCGGACACGCCCGCGCCCCCGGACCCTCTCGGGGCCCGGGGGCGCGGCGGCGGTCCGACGGGCGGTGCGCCCGGCAGCGGCCGTCAGGCGGGGACGGCGACCTCGCGGTCGCGTCCGCGTCCGCCCTCCGCGTCACCGGCGGCGCCGGCGTCCGCGAGGTCGTCGATCGGGGAGGCCGAGGCGTGGTCGTAGGCGTCCCGGTCGAGGATGCCCTCGCGGGCCGCGACGATCACCGGGACCAGCGCCTGGCCGGCCACGTTGGTGGCGGTGCGGATCATGTCCAGGATCGGGTCGATCGCCAGCAGCAGGCCCACGCCCTCCAGCGGGAGGCCCAGCGTCGACAGGGTCAGGGTCAGCATCACGGTGGCGCCGGTGAGACCGGCGGTGGCCGCGGAGCCGACGACCGAGACGAAGGCGATCAGCAGGTAGTCCTGGACGCCGAGCTGCACGTCGAAGATCTGCGCGATGAAGATCGCGGCGAGCGCCGGGTAGATCGCGGCGCAGCCGTCCATCTTGGTCGTCGCGCCGAACGGCACGGCGAAGCTGGTGTAGTCCTTCGGGACGCCGAGGCGCTCGGTGACCTTCTGGGTGACCGGCATGGTGCCGACCGAGGAGCGGGAGACGAAGGCGAGCTGGATCGCGGGCCAGGCGCCCTTGAAGAACTGGACCGGGTTCACCCTGGCGGCGACGGCGAGCAGCAGCGGGTACACGCCGAACAGCACGATGGCGCAGCCGATGTAGACGTCGGCGGTGAAGGTCGCGTACTTGCCGATGAGGTCCCAGCCGTAGTCGGCGATGGCGTAGCCGATGAGGCCCACGGTGCCGATCGGGGCGAGGCGGATGACCCACCACAGGGCCTTCTGGAGGAGTTCGAGGACGGCCTCGCTCAGCGCCAGGACCGGCTTGGCGCGCTCGCCCAGCTTGAGGGCGGCGATACCGGCGACGGCGGCCATGAAGACGATCTGGAGGACGTTCAGCTCGGTGAACGGCGTGATGACGTCGGTCGGGACGATGCCGGTGAGGAAGTCGATCCAGGAGCCGGAGTTCTCGGGCTTCTGGCCGTCCGCCGGGGTCAGGCCGGTGCCGGCGCCCGGGTTGGTGACCAGGCCGATGGTGATGCCGATGGCCACCGCGATCAGCGAGGTGATCAGGAACCACAGCAGGGTGCGGCCGGCCAGCCGGGCGGCGTTGTTGACCTTCCGCAGATTGGTGATGGACACCAGGATCGCGAAGAAGACGAGCGGCGCGACGGCCAGCTTCAGCAGCTGGACGAAGATCGAGCCGATCTGGTCGAGAGTGTCCTTCAGCCAGGACACGTCCTGGCTGCGGGCGAGCCAGCCGAGCAGCACGCCGAGGACGAGACCGGCGACGATCTGGGCCCAGAAGGGGACCTTGGGAAGGGATATCCGGCTTCCGTTGCCGGACTGTTCTCCGGCAGGGGTGGACGCGGTGTTCGCGGACACGGACGCACTCCAGTAAGGCGTATCAGGGGACGGCGGGGACGGGATGCGGCGCGTGGCGCGGCGCCGCTGCATGGTGGTGCCGGGTCGGACCCGAGGGGCGCGCTCACGGGGAGCACCGCGCCCTCAGCGACAACAGACCGCGGAGGTACAGCGGCACAGGTCGACATGCAGGCGCGCCACGAGCGGGATGCTCGCGGCGTCGTGGTGGCGCACTGCTGTCGTCATGGCGGACACGTTAACACTTGAACTTTGAGAACCTCAAAGCTCCCCTTTGAGTCAAGGGCGCGTTCCGGTCTTCCTCGGCGGTCGCACGTCCCGTCCGGCGCGCGGTGCCCCCGCGCGCCGTCCCCGCCCCGGGCCGTCCCCGGGGCGCCGTCTCAGACCGCGTCCTCCCGCGAACGGTTCGCGTCCAGACGGGACTTGGCCTGGTCCACCTTGCCGGCGATCTGCGCGGCCATGGCGTCGCGCTGCTTGCGCAGCAGGATGAAGCTGAGCGGCGCGGAGAGCACCAGTGCGAGGAGGATCACCCAGGCGAAGTTGGCGTCACCGAGCCCCTTGGGCACCACGCCGATCTGGACGAGCCCGCCGACGACGAGGAGGCAGCCGACGAAGACGGCGAGCCGCATGGCGGTGTACCGGATCGCGGCGCTCGACTTTCCTGCGGACACGGCGGGCCTTCTTCCTGTGCTGGGCGGGCGGGCCCCGGACGGGACGCGCCCGGGACCGGACATTCCCGTCCAGTGAAGCACGTACGCCCCCGGGGCCCTGCGGAGGGCCCCGGGGGCGCGTACGAACGGCGTCGGCCGGACACGCGCGTTCGGCGTGGGCCGGTCAGCGTCAGACGCGCATGGGCTGCGGCGACTCGCGGCGGTCCGGGTCCGGGCCCGGGTACTCGCGGATGATCTCGTAGCGGGTGTTCCGCTCGACCGGGCGGAAGCCGGCGTCGCGGATGAGGTCCAGCAGGTCGTCGCGGGACAGCTTGTTCGGGGTGCCGTAGTTGTCCGCGTCGTGCGTGATCTTGTACTCGACGACCGAGCCGTCCATGTCGTCCGCGCCGTGCTGGAGGGCGAGCTGCGCGGTCTGCACGCCGTGCATCACCCAGAAGACCTTCACATGCGGGACGTTGTCGAACAGCAGCCGGGAGACGGCGAAGGTCTTGAGCGCCTCGGCGCCGGTCGCCATGGTGGTGCGCGCCTGGAGGCGGTTGCGGACCTTGCCGTCCTTCATGTCCACGAAGTCGTGTTGGTAGCGCAGCGGGATGAAGACCTGGAAACCGCCGGTCTCGTCCTGGAGTTCCCGCAGGCGCAGCACGTGGTCGACGCGGTGGCGGGGCTCCTCGATGTGCCCGTAGAGCATGGTGCTCGGGGTCTTGAGGCCCTTGGAGTGCGCCAGGCGGTGGATACGCGACCAGTCCTCCCAGTGGGTGCGGTGGTCGACGATGTGCCGGCGGACCTCCCAGTCGAAGATCTCCGCGCCGCCGCCGGTCAGCGATTCGAGACCGGCCTCGATCAGCTCGTCGAGGATGTCGGAGGCGGACATCCCGGAGATGGTCTCGAAGTGGTGGATCTCGGTGGCGGTGAACGCCTTCAGGGAGACGTTCGGCAGGGCCTTCTTCAGCTCGGAGAGCGAGCGGGGGTAGTAGCGCCACGGCAGGTTGGGGTGCAGGCCGTTGACGATGTGCAGCTCGGTGAGGTTCTCGTTCTCCATCGCCTTGGCGAGGCGGACGGCCTCCTCGATGCGCATGGTGTACGCGTCCTTCTCGCCCGGCTTGCGCTGGAACGAGCAGTAGGCGCACGACGCGGTGCACACATTGGTCATGTTGAGGTGGCGGTTGACGTTGAAGTGGACGACGTCGCCGTTCTTGCGCGTACGGACCTCGTGGGCGAGGCCGCCGAGCCAGGCCAGGTCGTCCGACGCGTAGAGCGCGATGCCGTCCTCGCGGGTCAGCCGCTCACCGGCCCGGACCTTCTCCTCCAGCTCGCGCTTGAGCCCCGCGTCCATGCGGCCGCCTCCCAGATCTCCACGTAAACAGGCTCCGCCCACGGTACTCCCCCGCCTCCCGGGCTCTTCACCGGCGGGGCGGATGGCGCGCTCCGGGCCGCGCACCGGCGGCCCGGACGGTGCTCTCCCGGGCCCCGGCGGACGGCACGCTCCCGGGCCCCGGCGGCGGGCGGACGGAGCCCGGGAGGGGAGGGTCAGACCTCCTCGGGGAGGTCCCCGACGCGGTTCTCCCACTTGGTCGAGAGCACGATGGTGGTGCGGGTGCGGGAGACCCCGCGGGTGCCGGAGAGCCGGCGGATGGTCTTCTCCAGGCCGTCCACGTCGCTGGCCCGGACCTTGAGCATGTACGAGTCGTCGCCCGCGATGAACCAGCAGTCCTCGATCTCGGCCAGGTCCTTCAGCCGGCGCGCCACGTCCTCGTGGTCGGCCGCGTCGGAGAGCGAGATGCCGATGAGCGCGGTGACGCCGAGACCGAGCGAGGCGGAGTCCACCGTGGCGCGGTAGCCGGTGATCACCCCGGCCGCCTCCAGGCGGTTGATGCGGTCGGTCACGGAGGGGCCGGAGAGCCCCACCAGGCGGCCGAGCTCGGCGTACGAGGCCCTGCCGTTCTCGCGAAGGGCCTGGATGAGCTGCCTATCCACGGCGTCCATAAGCCTGAGCCTTCCATTATTCAGCGATTTCGCAAGTTTACGTGTAGAATCTAAGGCATGCAGGGCCGACACCCTGCGATTCACTCAAACGATCACAGTTGATCCCACAGGATCACGATCCATACAGGAGATGACACTCACCGTGTACACGATCGAGATGGCCTACGCCCACATGCGACAGCTCCAGGAGCTGGCCAACCGCTCGCGTGCCCACCAGCCCGCCGCCGCGCACAAGGTCGACAAGGCCCGCGCCCCGCGCAGCGGAAAGAAGCGCTAGTCACCCGCGGAGCCGCCACCCAGCTCCCCCTCCCAGCGGCGGTACAGCCGGTGCGGCACATCCGCCGCGTCGAGCACCCGCCCCGCGACGAAGTCCACCAGGTCCTGGATGTGCGTCGCCCCCGCGTAGAACGCCGGTGAGGCGGGCAGTACCACGGCGCCCGCCTCGTCCAGCGCCACCAGATGCTTCAGCGTCTGGCCGTTCAGCGGGGTCTCCCGGACCGCGACCACCAGCGGGCGGCGCTCCTTGAGCGTGACGCTCGCCGCCCGCTGGAGCAGGTCCTTCGACAGCCCCAGCGCCACCCCCGCCACACAGGCGGTGGACGCGGGCACGATCAGCATCCCCTTCACCGGGTACGACCCCGAGGACGGCCCGGCCGCCAGGTCCCCGGCGGCCCAGTGGCGCAGATCCGCCGCCCCGGTGTCGACCTCGAAGGTGTCCGGTTTCCCGTCGGCGCCCCGCGCCAGCCACTGGCGCAGATCGTCCCGCCAGTGCGCGTCACGGAACGCGATCCCCGTCTCGTCGAGCAGCGTCAGCCGGGAGGCCCGGCTGACGACGAGGTCCACGCTCTCGCCCGCGGCGAGCAACGCCCGCAGCACGGCGGCGGCGTACGGCGTGCCGGAGGCACCCGACACCCCCACGACCCACGGCCGGCGACTCTTCACTTCCTGCGGCTCCACACCCGTGAGCCTATCCGGCGGCCGAAAGGCGCTCACCGGCGTACCTTCCGGCAGCCCTTGGGCGGCGCGACACGCCGGGGCGGAACCGGCGGGGCGTGCCGGACGTTCCTCCGATGTCGGACACCGGTGCCGGCACGCAGGCACGCAGGCAGACGTTCACAGGGACAGACGGCGGCACGACAGATCGGGGGGCCGCGATGACGGACATCCAGCTCGACCGGAGCGGCACGGACCGCGTCCGGTCCGCGGCCAAGCTCATGCTGGCCTGGGTCGCCCTGCTCTGGGCGCTCGAAGTGGTCGACGTGCTCACGGGCCACGCGCTCGACGCGTACGGGGTCGTGCCGCGCGAGCCCGCCGAGCTGGTCGACGTCGTCCCCTCGGCCTTCCTCCACTTCGGCTTCGGGCATGTCGCGTCCAACACGATTCCACTGCTGGTGCTGGGCTTCCTGGCCGCCCTCGGCGGGATACGCCGGTTCCTGGCGGTGGCCCTGCTGATCGTCGTGGTCGACGGCGTCGCCGTCTGGCTGGTCTCGCCGTCCGGGACGAACACCGCGGGGGCCTCGGGCCTGGTCTTCGGCCTGTTCGGGTACCTGGTCGCGCGCGGCTTCGTGGAGCGCAAGGCGCTCGACGTGGTGGTGGGCCTGCTGATAGCCGCGGTCTGGGGCGGCTCGATCGTCGCGGGCCTCTCCCCGTCGGCGACGGGGGTGAGCTGGCAGGGCCATCTCTTCGGCCTGGTGGCGGGTGTGGCCGCGGCCTTCGTCTTCCGGGTGCGGGGGCGCGAGAGCGTCTGACCGGGCGGTCGGGGCGGCGGGCCGGGTCGCGGTCCCGCGGGGCGGGCCGGGTACCGCTGCCGACGTCCGGCCGCCGCCGCCCCGGACCGTCGTCAGACCGTCAGGCCCCGCACCACCAGATCGAGCAGCGCGCAGACGAACAGCGCGATGCCGATGAAGCCGTTCACCGTGAAGAAGGCCCGGTTCAGCCGGGACAGGTCGTGCGGGCGCACGATCGCGTGCTCGTAGAGGAAGGCCGCCGCCACGATCACCAGACCCGCCCACAGCAGCACGCCCGCGCCGGTCGCGAGGGCGTACCAGACGAAGAGCGCCATGGTGACGGCGTGGCAGGCCCGCGCCCCGTACAGGGCGGCCGGGATGCCGAAGCGGGCCGGCACCGACTTCACCCCGTGGGCGCGGTCCGCCTGGACGTCCTGGCAGGCGAAGATCAGGTCGAAGCCGCCGATCCACACGCCGACGGCGAGACCCAGGATCACGGCCTCCCAGGACCAGGCCCCGGTCACCGCGATCCACGCGCCGACCGGTCCCATGGCCTGCGCCAGGCCCAGGATCGCGTGGGGGTAGTTGGTGAACCGCTTGCCGTAGGGGTAGACCACCATCGGCACCACGGCGACCGGCGCCAGCGCCAGGCACAGCGGGTTGAGCAGGGCCGCGGCCCCGAGGAAGACCACCAGGGCGATCCCCGCGCCGGTCCAGGCCGAGCGCACCGAGACCGCGCCGGTCACCAGCTCGCGGGAGGCCGTGCGCGGGTTCCGCGCGTCGATCTCCCGGTCGATGATCCGGTTGCACGCCATCGCGAAGGTCCGCAGGCCGACCATGGCGACCGTGACGAGCAGCAGCTCGACCCAGTGCACGGTCCCGTCCGCCTGGAACATCGCGGTCAGCGCGGCGATATAGGCGAAGGGCAGCGCGAAGACCGAGTGCTCGATCATCACCACGCGCAGGAAGCCCTTCACCTTCCCGGCCGGACGCGGCGCCGGCCCCGGACTCACCACCCCGTCGGCGGTCGTCATCATGCGAGGCTCCCGAGGAACGCGTCGAGATCGGCCAGCAGACCGGCGACGGGCAGCGGGCCGGTCTCCACCACCAGGGGCACGGCCTCGTCGCCGGGCGGGGTGACATGCGCCGTGAAGGCGACCGCGCCCTCCCCGGCCGGGCGGGCCGCCAGGCTCAGCACCGCGCCGCCATCCACCGTGAACGGCCCGGCCGCGCCGACCAGTTCGGCGCGCAGCCGCTCGGCGAAGCCGGCGGGCTCCGCGTCGCGCACCCCGGGCAGCTCGAAGCCGTCCCCCGCGCCGTCCTGCTCGACCAGGACCGCCCAGAGGTCCCCGGGCCCCGCGAACTCCTCCGGGTCGACGCCCGCCTCCTCGGCGGCCCGCCGCACCCCCGGGTCGGCCGGATCCAGCTCGGGGCGGACGAAGGCCACATAGGCGTCGTCCCCGCCGATGAAGAGGGCCGGTCCGCCCACGGCGGGGCTCACAGGCCGTACTCCTTCCAGCGGCGGTCGACCTTCGCCGCCGTCTCCGGGTCCGAGAGGACCATCTCGGGCCAGCCGCCGTCCCGGGTGTAGCCCTCCTCGGGCAGCTTCCGGGTCGCGTCGATCCCCGCCTTGCCGCCCCAGAACTGCTGGTAGGAGGCGTGGTCCAGATGGTCGACCGGGCCCTCGACCACGGTCAGGTCGCGGGCGTAGTCGGTGTTGCCGAGGGCCCGCCAGGAGACCTCGTGCAGATCGTGCACATCGCAGTCGGCGTCCACCACCACGATCAGCTTGGTCAGCGACATCATGTGCGCGCCCCAGATGGCGTGCATCACCTTCTGCGCGTGCTTCGGGTACTTCTTGTCGATCGAGACGATCGCGCAGTTGTGGAAGCCACCCGACTCCGGCAGGTGGTAGTCCACGATGTCCGGGATGATGATCTTCAGCAGCGGGAGGAAGAAGCGCTCGGTGGCACGGCCCAGCGGCCCGTCCTCGGTCGGCGGCCGACCCACCACGATCGACTGGAGCAGCGGCCGCTTGCGCATCGTGACGCAGTCGATGGTCAGCGCGGGGAACGGTTCCTGCGGCGTGTAGAAGCCGGTGTGGTCGCCGAACGGCCCCTCGGGGAGCATCTTCCCCGGCTCCAGCCAGCCCTCCAGCACCACCTCGGCGTTGGCCGGGACCTGGAGCGGCACGGTCTTGCAGTCGACCATCTCGGTCCGCTTGCCCGCGACGAAGCCGGCGAAGAGGTACTCGTCGATGTCACCGGGCAGCGGCGCGGTGGAGGCGTAGGTCACGGCCGGCGGGCAGCCGAAGGCGATGGCCACCGGCAGCCGCTCCCCGCGCCGGGCGGCGACCTGGTAGTGGTTGCGGCTGTCCTTGTGGATCTGCCAGTGCATGCCGATGGTGCGCCGGTCGTGCCGCTGGAGCCGGTAGAGGCCGAGGTTGCGGATGCCGGTCTCGGGGTCCTTGGTGTGCGTGAGCCCCAGGTTGAAGAAGGAGCCACCGTCCTCGGGCCAGGTGAACAGCGCGGGCAGGGCGTCCAGGTCGACGTCGTCGCCGGTGAGGACGACCTCCTGCACGGGCGCGTCCTTCACCTTCTTCGGCGGGACGTGGACCATCGAGCCCAGCTTGCCGAAGGCCTCGCGCACACCGACGAAGCCCTGCGGCAGCTCGGGCCGGAGCAGGCCGCCGATCTTCTCGCCGATCTCCGCGTAGGACTTCAGGCCGAGGGCCTTGAGCAGGCGGCGGTCGGTGCCGAAGACGTTCATCGCGAGCGGCATGGACGAGCCGCGCACGTTCTCGAAGAGGAGAGCGGGGCCGCCGGCCTTGTTCACCCGGTCGACGATCTCCCCGACCTCCAGGTGGGGATCGACCTCGGCCTTGATGCGCTTGAGGTCTCCCTCGCGCTCCAGAGCCCGCAGCAGGGAGCGAAGATCGTCGTAAGCCATGCGGTCCAGTATCCGGTACGCACTACGCTGGGACTGTCACGGGGGCCGTCACCTCGGCCCCGAGCTCTGTGTGCAGGGGGTCGGTCCATGCTTCGGGTGCTGATGATTCTGGTGCCGCTGGCGCTCAGCATCTATGCGTTCATCGACTGCATCACGACTGACGAGAAGGACATCAAGCACATCCCGAAGCCCCTGTGGGCGATTCTGGTGCTGCTGTTCCCGCTGGTGGGATCGATCTCCTGGCTGATCGTGGGCAAGGACCGGGCCGCGCTCCAGCGGCCCGCCGGCCGGCAGCGCTGGGTGGCCCCGGACGACAATCCCGACTTCCTGAAGTCCCTCGGCCAGGACCGGCCGGCCCCGGGCCCGGGCGCGGACGGCGACACGCCGAAGGACACCGCGCCGGGCGGCGGCGCGTCCGCCGGAGAGGGCCGCACGGACCGCGACGGCCGCCCGGACCCGGCGGGCGAGGCCGTGGACAAGGACGACCCGGACAAGCCCCGCCCGTGACCGCCCCCGGCTCCCCGCCCGGCACCGACACGTACGCGGAGTGGCTCGCCACGGCGGTGGCGGAGGCGCGCGCCGGGCTCGCCGAGGGCGGCGTCCCGATCGGCGCGGCCCTCTACGGCGCGGACGGGGCCCTGCTCGGCCGGGGCCGGAACCGGCGCGTCCAGGACGGCGACCCGTCCCTGCACGCGGAGACCGCCGCGTTCCGGGCGGCCGGGCGGCAGCGCTCGTACCGCGGCACCACCATGGTCACCACCCTCTCGCCCTGCTGGTACTGCAGCGGTCTGGTGCGCCAGTTCGGCATCTCCCGGGTCGTGATCGGCGAGGCGCGGACCTTCGAGGGCGGCCACGACTGGCTGGCGGAGCACGGCGTGGAGATCGTGCTCCTCGACGACCCCGGCTGCGCGGAACTGATGCGCGGCTTCGTGGCGGCGCGGCCCGAGCTGTGGCACGAGGACATCGGCGAGGACGCCTGACCGCCTGAGCGCGCCGCCCCGGCCGCTCCCGCCGGCACCCCTGCCCGCCCCTGCCCCCCGGCCGCCGCCGCGTACCCCGGCCGGGTCCCGAACCCGGCCCGGACCCCGCGTACGCCCGCGCGCCGGGACGCCGCGTAACGGACCGAACACGGAATCCGCCCGAACACGCGCCGGGCGGGCACCCCTCGGCCTACCCTGGATGACGGCACAACTGCACACCCTCTGGCGCCAGTTGACTGACGGGGGAGTCGTCTTGAGGGATCAGCTCGCCGAGAGAGGCGACCTGCTCGCGCTGCTCACGTCCCATCTCACCGGTACCGAGGTGGCCGGCCGCCGGCAGCGCCGCGCCTGCGTGGCGCTGCCCCCACCGGTCGTCGCCGTCGTCGGCGGCCGCGGCACCGGGAAGACCCACGCCTTCACCCGGCTGCGCGACGTCTGCTCGCCGGTCACGCCCACCGCCTACCTCGACTGCGCCGACCCGGCGCTGCGCACCGCCGTCGCCGAGGCGCCCGAGGCGCGCTCCCTGGTGACCGAGGCGCTGCGCGCCCTGGGCATCGGCGTCACCAGCAGCGGACCGCCCCGCACCGGGACCCTGGCCATGACCCGGCTCTTCGCCGGGCTGGTCGCCATCGCCTCGGGCGGCTGGAACGCCGACCGCGACGAGCGGATCACGGCCGAGCTGCGCCGCCTGGAGCTGATCTCCCCGGCACGCGGCACGGGATCGAACGCGGTCCGGGAGTGGGCGGCCAAGCTCGTCGCCGCCTACGCGGCACTGCCGCTGCCGCTGCCCCCGGTGCAGAAGTTCATCGAGGTCTCGGTCGAGGTCCTGATGGGCGAACTCCTCCAGCGGGGCAGCCGCCGGGCGGTCGACTGGTACGGCGGCTACCCGGGCGCGCAGGGCAACGCCCGGCTCGGACTGACCCTCCTCGGCAGCCACTTCCGGATCGGCGGCGACCAGCGCCGGCGCGCCGAGTACTTCCTCGGCCAGGCGCTGCGGGCCGACCTGGAGGCCGCGTACCGCACCACCGGCGGCTGGCTGCTGCGCACCGGCCGCCCCCTGCTGCTCCTGGACAACGCCCACGAGGAGCCGGGCGAGCAGCTGGTGCGGGGCTGCCTCACCCACCGGGCGACCGGGGAGACCGACCGGGTGGTCGTCTACGCGGCCTTCCGCCGCGGCGATGCGCCCGCCCTGCGGGACGCCCACCGGCTGCCGTCCCTGACCTCGGCCGTCGCCCTGGCCGGCCAGCGGGGCGACGCGCTGTGCCGGCGCCCCCTGGTCGTGGTGCCGTGCCCACCGCTGCCGCCCGCCGGTCCGGAGACCTCGGACGGCCTGCTGAGCCATGTGGACCCGGAGGCGATGCTGCCGCCCGGACTGCCGCGCGCGCTCTACCGGTTCACCGACGGACGCCCGCTGGCGATGACCCGGATGACGGACGCGATCGAGGAGATACGCACCTCGGCCGCCATGGACCCCGACCTCGCGCCGGGCCCCGGTCCGCTCTCCTCGCTGACCCTGCGCTCGCTGCTGCGCCACCGCCCGGCCGGCGGGTCCCGGCGGCCGGGCCCGGGCCCCACGGTGGCGGCCCTGCTCCGCCGCGAGCTGGCCCCGGGCGAACTCGGCGAACTGCTCACCCTGGTCTCCCCCGCGGCGGACGCCCGGGCCGCCGATCTGCTGCTGCCGCCCGCCGCCGCCCTGACCACCTCGGAGCTGCGGCACGCGCTGGACGAGGACGGCTGGCCGCGCTGCGAGGAGCACTTCGTCGGGGACCACTGCCTGCGCACGGTGCTGCTGCACGAGCTGTGGCACCTGGACGCGGACCACTCCTCCTGGCTCGGCCTGCACACCCGGCTGGCGATGCACTACGCGACCGGGCCGTCTCCCTGGCGGCAGTACCGGCACGAGCTGGCGACCGGCCGGACCCGCAACGCGGTGGCGTATCTGACGGGTTCACTGGACCGGGCGGACACCGGGGCCTGGCTGGCGGAGCTGCTGCTGATCGCCTCCGCGCCCGCCTTCGACGGCCTGGAGCGGCGGCGCGCGACCGCCTTCACCGGCGGGCACCGGGACCCGGCCCGGCGGGTGGCGCGGCTGCTGCACGCGGCCTGGCTGGCGCAGGACCGGCTGGAGCTGCCGGAGGCGCGGCTGGAGACCGCGGCGCACGGGGCGCTGCACGCGCTGCGGGACGACGTGGCGGACAGCTCGGTGCTGACCGACGCCGCCGCGCGCTGGACGGAGAGCATCAGATCGGGGCGCCCGCTGCGGGAGTGCGCCTGCTCGCGGCGGGGACGGGCGAACGGGGGGACGGATCCGTGAACAACCTGACCAAGATCCTGATCGGGGCCGGGGCGGCGCTGGCGGTGCTCCTCGGGGTGCTGTTCCTGCCCGGTGTCCTGGACCCGGACCGCTCCTGCGCGGCCGGGGTCGCCCGGCCCGAGGGCAGCGAGGAGTGCGTGGGGGTGTCCGGCAGCGGCTACGCCTTCGGGGTGGCGGAGATCGCGGACGTCGCCCGGGCGATCGGGGCGGAGAACCGGGAGGTCGCGGCCTCCGGCGAGCAGGCCGTCTCCGTCGCCGTGCTGATGCCGTTCAGCTCCCGGGCGCCCGAGCAGCTGGTGAAGATGCGGCACGAGCTCCAGGGCGTGTACGTGCAGCAGCGGCTCGCCAACCGCGCGGAGGGCCGGCCGCCGAAGATCCGCGTCCTGCTCGCCAACACCGGTGATCTGGGCCGCCACTGGGAGGGCGTGGTCCGGCAGCTCACGGGCATGGCGGACGACGCGGTGCCGCTGCGCGCGGTGACCGGCATAGCGACCAGCAACACGGTGAACAAGCAGGCCGTGGCACTGCTCTCCCGCCACCGCATCCCCATGGTGGGCTCGACCATCACGGC
Organism: Streptomyces sp. NPDC005805; assembly: GCF_040630445.1. Lineage (NCBI taxonomy): Bacteria > Bacillati > Actinomycetota > Actinomycetes > Kitasatosporales > Streptomycetaceae > Streptomyces > Streptomyces sp. NPDC005805. Next base: position 82,179 of record NZ_JBEXXN010000006.1, on the reverse strand, counting down.
CGACGACATCGCCGGCGTCCCGGGCCTGGCCCGGGTCTCCCCCACCAACAAGGACGAGGCCCGCGCCCTGGTCGCGCACGCCCGGGCCGTCGACCGCAACGCCCTCCTGGTCTACGACACCCAGCCGAAGGACAACTACGCCCGCACCCTGCGCGAGGCGTTCGAGGAGCAGCTGCCCGACCAGGTCTACGACGCCCGGCCGTTCACCTCCCACGAGGCCCCGGACAATCCGGGCAACCTGGGCAATGTCTTCAACAGCATCGCCCACTACATCTGCGACACCGAGGCGCACACCGTCTTCTTCGCGGGCCGCCACACCCCGCTGCGCGTCTTCGTCTCGGAGCTGGGCCGGGCCGGCTGCGCCGAGCGGGGCTTCACCGTGTTCACCGGCGACGAGGCTTCCTACCTCGGCTCGGACCCCCTGGTGGACCGCGAGCCCCTGGAACGGCGGCCCGGGGAGAAGCGCCCGCGGGTGACCCTCAAGTACGCGGCGCTGGCCCATCCGGACGCCTGGGTGAGCGCCGGCGGGCGGACCCCGCCGCGTACCGGCGGCTCGGAGGCCGCGTTCCGCCAACTCGCCGACGCGCTGGCCGAGCAGAAGGACGGGATCGGCCCGAACGACCTGCACGACGGCCAGACGATGATCGGCTACGACGCGATGGCGACGGCGGTCCAGGGCATCCGCCGCGCCACCGGCTCCGCCGGCGAGGCCCCCGCCCTGGACGACGTCTCCGCGCAGTGGCCCCATCTGACGGGCTCCCTGCGGGTGAACGGCGCCAGCGGCTGGATCTGCCTGGACACCGACGGCAACCCGCGGAACAAGGCCGTGCCGATCGTCCGGCTGACGGCCGACGGCTCGCTGCGCTTCGAGGAGTTCTCCTGGCCGGAGGGGAAGGCCCCGCCGAAGGACTGCGTCTACACCAAGCGCCCGGCGTCCTGACCCGGCGGGCGCCGGACGCCGGCCGGGATGTCGGACGCCGGCCGGAGTGTCAGACGCCCGCGTACGAGTGGAGGCTGTTCACGAACATGTTGACCCCGTAGTAGTTCCACAGGAAGCAGAGGAACGCGATCAGGGCGATGTACGCGGCCTTGCGGCCCTTCCACCCGGCGGTGGCCCGGGCGTGCAGATAGGCGGCGTAGGCGACCCAGGTGATGAACGACCAGACCTCCTTGGCGTCCCAGCCCCAGTAGCGGCCCCAGGCGTCGCCCGCCCAGATCGCGCCCGCGATGATCGTGAACGTCCACAGCGGGAAGACCGCCGCGTTGACCCGGTAGGAGAACTTGTCCAGGGAGGCCGCGGAGGGCAGGCGTTCCATGACCGAGGTGGCGAACTTCCCGGGCTTGCCGCCGCGGGCGAGCTTCGCCTCGTAGGAGTCGCGGAACAGGTAGAGGATGCTGCCGACCGCGCCCAGGTAGAAGACCGCGCCGCAGAAGATCGCGGTGGAGACGTGGATCCACAGCCAGTACGAGTCCAGCGCGGGGACCAGCTGGTCGCTCTCGGTGTAGAGGACGGTGACGGCGAAGCCGAGGTCCAGCAGGACCGTGGTCACCAGCGGCAGTCCGGCCCAGCGGACGTTCTTCCCCGCGAGCAGCAGGGCCAGGTACACGCCCACGGCCACGGTGGAGAAGGTGGTGGAGAACTCGTACATGTTGCCCCACGGCGCGCGCTGCACCGACAGGGCGCGGGTGAGGACGCCGGACGCCTCCAGCAGGAAGGCGAGGACGGTCAGCGAGACCGCGATCCGCCCGTACAGGTCGCCCTTCTCGGTGCCGCCGTGCGCGCCGGGGCCGTCGGGCACGTCCCGCGCGCCGCTCGCGGCCCGGGTGACGACCTTCGGCTTGTCCAGCACCGCCGTCCCGCCGTCCTTGCGGACGGTGACCGCCGGGGCGGCCCCGGCCTTCGCCGTCCCCTCCGCCGGCCGGGCGGTGAGGGCGGCGGCCGTGCGGGCCACCTTGCTGCGGCTGCCGAAGAGCCACTCGGCCATGTGCGCGAAGAAGGCCAGGGTGTAGACGGCCATCGACGAATAGATCAGGTAGTTGCTGATCTGCGCCAGGTTCTCGTTCGTCGCTGCGGCGAGCGTTGTCGCGGAGAGATTCACCTCTCGGCTCCTTCGGCGGTTGCGTCCACTGGTTCGGGCGCCGTCGGCGCCTCTGCGTTGAGGGTCAGGGCCAGGTCGGACAGCTCCTCGGGGAGCTTCGCCGACTCGCTGCGGCCGAGGCCCGCCATCTCCACGACGGTGACGCCGTCCTCACCGCGCACCGCCCGTACCCAGACCCGGCGGCGCTGGACGAAGAGGGAGGCCGCGAGGCCGCCGATCGCCGCGACCGCGCCGCCCAGGGCCCAGCCGGTGGCGGGCTGACGGGTGATCTGGAAGGTGGCCCACTCCTTGACGTCCTTCTCGAACGTGATGGAGCCGGCGCCGCCGGGCAGCTTCATGGTCTCGCCCGGCAGCAGCCGCTGCTTGAGGACCTCGCCGTCGGCGCCCTTGAACTGCTTCATCTTGCGCGTGTCGAGCTGGTACACGTTCTGCGGCAGTCCCGCGTCGACGCCGAGGCTGCCGCGGTAGCCGGTGAGCGCGAGGACCGGGAACTCCAGGCCGGGGAACTGGGAGAACATGTCGCCCTTGCCGGCTCCGGCGAAGGTCGGCACAAAGAACGCCTGGAAGCCCAGTTGATCCTTCTTGCCGTTCCTGTCCCGGTATCCGTCCATCACCTTGATGGCGCCGGTGGAGGTGACGTTGCTGTCGATCGGCAGCAGCGGCACCGCGTCCTGGAAGACGATCTCGCCCTTGCCGTCCCGCACGGTGACCACGGGCGCGTAGCCGTGGCCGTTGAGGTAGACCTTCGTCCCGCCCACCACCAGCGGCCGGTTGACCTCGACGATCTGCTTCTTCTCGGCGCCGCCCGGCTCGGACCAGGTGACGGCGGCCTCGTAGGTGCGGGGGGTGCCGCGCTGCGGGCCGCTCTTGGCGTAGGTGCCGGTGAAGCTGTCCAGCGAGAAGCTGAACGGGTCGAGGTCGTCGACGCCGAACATCGAGCCGGACTTGAAGTTGTCGTACTGGGTGAGCGTGTTGGAGAAGCCGCCGCCCTCGACGACGAGCTTGCCGCCCTCGGACTTGAAGAGCTGCCCGGCCGCGAACGCCACCAGGATCACGATCAGGGAGACATGGAAGACGAGGTTCCCCGCCTCCCGGAGGTAGCCCTTCTCGGCGGCGACCGCGTCCCCGGCCTCGTGCGCCCGGAACCGCCGCCCCTTCAGCATCGCCAGGGCCGCCGCGCGCACCTCCTCCGGCTCCGCCCCGGTCCGCCAGGTCGTGTACGCGGGCAGCCGGTTCAGCCGCCGGGGCGCGCCCGGCGGGCGGCTGCGCAGCTGGCCGACGAACTGCCAGGAGCGCGGCACGATGCAGCCGATGAGCGAGACGAACAGCAGCAGGTAGATCGCGGAGAACCAGACCGAGCTGTAGACGTCGAAGAACTGGAGCTTCTCGTAGACCGACGCCAGGGTCTCGTTGCGCGCCTTGAACGCCTGGACCTTCATCTCGTCCACGTCGTTCTGCGGGACGAGGGAGCCGGGGATGGCGCCGAGCGACAGCAGGAAGAGCAGGATCAGCGCGACCCGCATGGAGGTGAGCTGCCGCCAGAACCAGCGCGCCCAGCCGATCACACCGAGGGCGGGGCCGCCGGCGGGCTGGTCGCCGGCGCCCTCCACGGGAGCCGTGGAGAGCTGTGCGCCGGCCGCGCCGAGTTCACGCTCCTCGGTCTCCGCGGTGTCGTTCACGCCTGCCTTGCCCATGTCCCTAGATCCCCACCTGGAAGCCGTTCGCCCAGCTCTGCATCGACTGGACCATGGTGTCCCAGACGCCTGTGAGCAGCAGCAGACCGGTCGCGATCATCATCGTCCCGCCGATCCGCATCACCCACACATAGTGCTGCTTGACCCACGCGAAGGCGCCGAGCGCCTTGCGGAAGGCGACCGCCGCGAGCACGAACGGGACGCCGAGTCCGAGACAGTACGCGACGGTGAGCAGCGCCCCGCGCCCCGCGCTCGCCTCGTTCGCGGAGAGCAGGGTCACCGCGCCGAGCGTCGGGCCGATGCAGGGCGTCCAGCCGATCCCGAACACCGCGCCGAGCAGCGGCGCGCCCGCGAGCCCGGACACCGGCCGCTTGTGGATGCGGAACTCGCGCTGCGTCAGCCAGGGCATCAGCCCCATGAAGAAGACGCCGAGCAGGATCATCAGCACACCGGCGACCCGGGTGAGGATCTCCCGGTTCTGCTGGAGGGTCTGGCCGAAGAAGCCGAACAGCGCCCCGCCGGAGACGAACACGGCGGTGAAGCCGAGGACGAACAGCGAGGCCCCGATCACCATGCGCCCGCGCCGGGCCTGCGCGAGGTCGGTGCCGGTGACACCGGTCACATACGACAGATAGCCGGGCACGAGCGGCAGCACGCACGGCGAGAAGAACGACACCAGGCCCGCGAGCAGGGCCAGCGGCAGAGCGAGCAGCAGGGCGCCCGACATCACGGTGCCCTCGATGCCGGAGGCCGCGATCAGTGTGCCGCCGGACGGGCCGGCGGCCAGGAGGTGGGTGTGCACCGGGTCACTTCTCCGCGATCAGCGGATCGATCATCTTGCGCAGCTCCGCCTCGTCGATCTCCCGCAGCGCCCGCGCCGCGATACGGCCCTCGCGGTCCAGGACGATGGTCGAGGGGATGCCCTGCGGCATCAGGGTGCCCCGGGGGAAGCCGTTGACGACCAGCTTGCCGATCGGGTCGTAGAAGCTCGGGTAGGTGATGCCGTAGTCCTTCTCGAAGGCGATCGCCTGGCGCTTGGCGCCGTCCCGGGTGTTGATGCCGACGAACTCGACGCCGTCCGCCTTCTTCTCCTTGGAGACCTTGGCGAAGTGCGGGGCCTCCGCGCGGCACGGCGCGCACCAGGAGCCCCAGACGTTGATCACGACGACCTTGCCCTTGAGGTCCGCTATGTCCAGCCGACTGCCGTCCAGGGTCTCGCCCTTGAGCTCGTTGGGCAGACGGCGGTCCGGCGCGCGGACGGTCTCGACGCCGCCGCTGGCGGCGACGAAGTTGGTGTCGCCGCCGCCACCGGACTTTCCGCCGTCACCGCAGGCGGACAGGGTGAGCGCACCCGTGGCGACCAGGGCGGTCAGCAGGGCGGCGCGGCGTGCACGGCTGAAGCTCATGTGAAAAGTTTCGCATGGGCCCGGCGGCGATCTTCCGGGCCCCCCTGTGTGCCCGATCGGTCCCGTTGTCAGGACGCCTTAAGGAATGCGTTCCATCCGCCCGCGGGCGTCTGGCCGACGTCCAGGGTGCGCAGTTTCGCGAGCACCGCCGGGTCCTGCACGTCGAGCCAGTCGCAGAACTGCCGGAACGAGACCAGCCGTACGTCCTTCTTGCCGGCCATGCCCTTGAGCGACTCCTCGACGGCGTCCATGTAGATGCCGCCGTTCCACTGCTCGAAGTGGTTTCCGATGAACAGCGGTGCGCGATTCGACTCGTAGGCGCGCGTGAATCCGGCGAGATACGCCTCGGTGGCCTGCTTCTTCCAGCCCGGATAGCGCGAGGGGACACCCTTCGTCGAATTCCCGGACTGGTTGGCGAGCATGTTGTAGTCCATCGACAGGACCTCGAAGGAGCGCCCGGGGAACGGGACCTGCTGGAGCGGCAGGTCCCAGACGTCCATGCGCTTCACCGGCCAGACCTGGCGGCCGCCGGGCGAGGAGGCGTCGTAGCGCCAGCCGCGCTTCCTGGCCTCCGGCAGCAGTTTGTCCTGACCGAGCAGGCACGGGGTGCGGCCGCCGACGAGTTCCTTGCGGTAGTCGAAAGGCAGCGGGTCGACGTCCGTCCAGCCGCTGTTGGTGCGCCATTCGGTGACGAACTTCACAGCCTGGTCGATCTCGCTGCGCCAGTCCGCGGTGGTCCAGTTCCCCACGGAACCGGAGCCGGCGCAGAAATGCCCGTTGAAATGGGTGCCTATCTCATGGCCGTCGAGCCAGGCCCGGCGCACGTTCTTCAGCGTGTCCTTGATGTGGTCGTCGGTCAGATAACCGATGTCCGAGGCGCCGACGGAATTGTTCGGCGGACGGTAGAGCGTCTTCTTGGACTCGGGGAGCACATAGATCCCGGAGAGGAAGAACGTCATCGCCGCGCCGTGGTCCCGGGCGAGATCGAGAAAACGCGGGAAGAGACCGTTTCCGACCTCGCCCGCGCCGTCCCAGGAGAAGACGACGAATTGCGGCGGCTCCTGGCCCGGTTCGAGGGGCACGGGCCGGGCGGGCTGGTTCGGCTGCTTGCCGGTGTCCGAGGTGGAGCCGTCGCCGATGGGCCGCCCGGCGGTCTTGGACGGGGAGGGCTTCGGGCCGCTGTCCCCCTGCCCGCCGCCCTTGCCGGCGCCCCCACCCGAGCCGCCGTCCGGCCCGCCGCCGGAGCTCCCGCCCGTGCCGCAGGCCGCGAGTGTGACGGCGGCGGCCGTCCCGAGTCCCGCTCCCAGCAGTCCCCTTCGCGTGATGTCGCGCATGACGTCCCCTCACCGCGCCCTCCCGGTCGTCGAGGGCACATGTACAACCGGCACAGGGAGAGATGCGGCCGGGCGCGGCGGGGTTCCTGCCACGGTGGCCGAATTTCCCCGGCGGCCCGGGAGCCGCCGAGGAATCAGCGCCGCGACCTGGGAAACAACCTGCGGATCACAGGAGAAAAGGATCAAGGACCCACGGAAACGATCACGGAAACGGGTGCGGGTGCGGCCCGGGCCCGCTCCGGGCGGCCCGGGACTCCAGGAGGGGCGCCAGGCGCCGGCCCGGGCCGGCGCGGCCCGGCCTCGCCCTACGCGCCGAACGCCTTGGACTTCCCCTTCACCGGCTTGGCGCCCGCCAGCAGATGCTTCGGCACCAGGTCGCGCGCCGGCTCCGAGTACCCCACGGACACGATCCGGTCGCCCCGGTAGGTGAACGTCGTCAGCGAGGCGAGGGTGCACTGCCGGCGGCGCGGGTCGTGCCACAGCCGGCGCTTCTCCACGAAGCTGCGCACGATCCAGATCGGCAGCTGGTGGCTGACGCACACCGCCTCGTGCCCGCGCGCCGCGTCCTTCGCCGCGTCCAGCGCGCCCATCATCCGCACGACCTGCTCGATGTACGGCTCGCCCCAGGACGGGCGGAACGGGTTCGTCAGGTGCTTCCAGTTCTCCGGCCGGCGCAGCGCCCCGTCGCCGACGCCGAAGGTCTTGCCCTCGAAGACGTTGCCCGCCTCGATGAGCCGCGCGTCGGTCTCCAGGGTCAGCCCGTGCGCCTTGGCGACCGGCTGCGCGGTCTCCTGCGCCCGCTCCAGCGGGGAGGCCACGACATGGGTGACGTCGCGGACGGCGAGGTGCTCGGCGACCCGGTCGGCCATCCGCCGTCCCAGTTCGGAGAGGTGGTAGCCCTCGCGGCGGCCGTAGAGAACGCCGTCCGGGTTGTGCACCTCACCGTGGCGCACCAGATGCACCACGGTGATGTCGTCCTCGCCCGGCACGCGCGGGCTCACGCCGTTGGTGCTCATGCGGTCGCCTCCGCGGCGGCACGGGCGGCGGCGGGCAGCGCGGCGGCGATCCGCTCCACGGCCCGCTCGTCGTGGGCGGTGGAGACGAACCAGGACTCGAAGGCGGAGGGCGGCAGGTACACCCCGTCCGAGAGCATCGAGTGGAAGAAGGCGTTGAAGCGGAACGCCTCCTGCTTCCGCGCGTCCTCGTAGTTCCGGACCTCGCGGGAGGTGAAGAACACCGAGAACATGTTGCTCGCGCTCTGGAGGCGGTGCGCCACGCCCTCCTTGGCCAGCGCCTCGGTCACCAGGCCCTGGATCTCCTCCGAGACCGCGTCGACCTTCGCGTACGCGGCCTCGTCCAGCAGCCGCAGCTGCGCGAGGCCGGCGGCGGTGGCGACCGGGTTCCCGGAGAGGGTGCCCGCCTGGTAGACCGGCCCGGCCGGGGCGAGGTGCCCCATCACATCGGCGCGCCCGCCGAAGGCCGCGGCCGGGAAGCCGCCGCCCATGACCTTGCCGAAGGTCATCAGGTCGGGCACCACGCCGTCGACGCCGAACCAGCCCGCGCGCGAGGTGCGGAATCCGGTCATCACCTCGTCGGAGACGAAGAGGGCGCCGTTCTTGGCGCAGGCGTCCTTGAGCCCCTGGTTGAAGCCCGGCAGCGGCGGGACGACGCCCATGTTGCCCGGGGACGCCTCGGTGATCACACAGGCGATCTCACCGGGGTGCGCGTGGAACGCCTCCTGCACCGCCTCCAGATCGTTGTACGGGAGGACGATGGTGTCCCCGGCCTGCGCGCCGGTGACCCCGGGGGTGTCCGGCAGCGCGAAGGTCGCGACACCGGAGCCGGCGGCGGCGAGCAGCGCGTCGACATGGCCGTGGTAGCAGCCGGCGAACTTGATGACCTTGGACCGGGCGGTGAAACCCCTGGCCAGGCGGATCGCGGACATCGTCGCCTCGGTGCCGCTGGAGACCAGCCGCACCTGCTCGACGGGCGCGACCCGGGCCACGATCTCCTCGGCGAGCGCGACCTCGCCCTCACCGGGCGTCCCGAAGGACGTGCCGCGCGCGACCGCCTCCTGCACGGCCCCGACGACCTCGGGGTGCGCGTGCCCGAGGATCATCGGCCCCCAGGAGCAGACGAGGTCGACGTACTCGCGCCCGTCGGCGTCGGTCAGGTACGGGCCCGTGCCGGACACCATGAACCGGGGCGTACCCCCCACGGCGCGGAAGGCACGGACGGGAGAGTTCACGCCGCCGGGCGTCACAAGGGACGCGCGGTCGAAAAGCGTCTGCGAAACTGGGGCGTCATAGGGAAAGCTCACGGAAACCATGGTCTCAGAGGCTTCGGCGATCTTGCGGACAGGTGTTTCACCGCACGTTCGTGGGGGAGGTCACTGTCACGATGATCTGGTTGCGCGGCGGGGGCTGCGAGTGGTCGGGTGGAGATATGCATCGCGGTGGCGGACTGGGCGAGGGGACCGACGACCTGGGTCCCGAGCCTGCCCGGCGTGGTAGACACCGCCGAGGCGAAGCGGATGAGCCCTTGGGAGGCAGGAGCGGCCGGTTGGGGGTGACCTACAAGTACTTCGGCGCGCCCGACGGCGCGACGGCCGCACGCGTGCCCATCTCCATGCGCCCCGAGGAACTCGGCGGCGACGAACTCGGCATGGGCGGCATGTTCACCAAGATCAAGCCGGAGACCATAGCCGCGATGGTGCTCACCGGCATCCAGGGCATGCCCCTGCACAAGGTGCCGCCCCTGGAACTGGTGGTCCTCCACCCCGACTACGCGGTCGTCAAACTCCCCATGACCGCGGTCGACCCCCTGCGCGACATCGGCGAGGAATCGGTCGGCGCGGCCGCCTTCATCTGGTCCACGGTCCCGGACCGCGGCGGGCCGCGGGACGCGTTCAACGTCTACCAGCTGCTGCACGAATGGCAGGATTTCAGCCATCGCCTCCACGAGGCGGGGCACCAGCCGTACTGCCTGGTCTGGCCGTAAACCGCGAGGCCTGGTCCGGCCGTAAACCGCGGGGCGCGTGCCCGGCCCGGCTCACGCCCCGCCGTGACCACCGTCGCCCCGCGCGGGTCCCGGCGAGGGCTTGCGGTGGCGTCCCGTGCCGGAGCCGAGGGGCTTCGGGGCGGCAGCGGGAGCCGGCGGTTCGGCGGCCTGCGGGTAGAGGAGGGCCTTCGCCTGGACCAGATCGACGGCGAAGGCGTACGGCTCCCATGTGTGCCCGTTCCAGCGTTCGATGATCCGCGGCGCGTCCGGGTGCAGATGGGCTCCCCGGGGGCCGTCGCCGGGGACGACCGGCACGGCGCGCAGTCGGCCGACTTTCGCGTCACGGCGTTCCACCCAGTCCTTCAGGGGTTCGTCGTCCAGGGATTCGTCGTCGTCCATCCCGGCGTTCCTCGCGTCGGCGGTGCGCTGCCCTCGGCAGGGTAGCGGCCACCGGGTGCCGACCGGGCCCGCGCGCACGAAAGGGGCCCTGCCCGCTGCCGCGTCGCGCCGCCCCGTGCGCGAGTACCTTGTTGCACAGAGGTTGCAATTGCGGATCGAGTGCGAGAAGAGGCGGGCGGTCGTGGGTTCTCCGGTGGTGCTGGGGATCGAGTCGTCGTGCGACGAGACCGGGGCGGGGCTGGTGCGGGACGGGCGGCTGCTCGGGCATGCCGTCGCGTCGAGCATGGACGAGCACGCGCGCTTCGGCGGCGTCGTGCCGGAGATCGCGGCGCGGGCGCACGTCCACGCGTTCAACCCCGTGGTGCGGGAGGCGCTGGACCGGGCCGGGCTGCGGCTCTCCGACGTCGGGGCGGTGGCCGTCACCACCGGGCCCGGGCTGTCCGGGGCGCTCCAGGTCGGGCTGGCCGGGGCGAAGACGCTCGCCTTCTCGCTGGGCGTCCCGCTCTACGGCGTCCACCACCTGGCCGGTCATGTCGCCGCCGACACCCTGGAACACGGGCCGCTGCCCGAGCCGTGCATGGTGCTCATCGTCTCCGGCGGGCACACCTCGCTGCTCCTGGTGCGCGACCTCGCCCGGGACCCGATCGTCCACCTCGGGGACACCATCGACGACGCCGCCGGCGAGTGCTTCGACAAGGTGGCCCGGGTGTTCGGGCTGCCCTACCCCGGCGGCCCCGCCGTCGACCGCACCGCGCGCGAGGGCGACCCGCGCGCCGTCGCGTTCCCCCGCCCGCTCACCGGCCCCGGCGACTCCGCCTACGACTTCTCGTTCTCCGGGCTGAAGACCGCCGCCGCCCGCTGGGCCGAACAGCACCGGCTGTGCGGCGAGGAACTCCCGCTCGCCGACGGCGCGGCCTCGCTCCAGGAGGCCGTGGCCGATGTGCTGACGCGCAAGGCCGTGGCCGCCTGCCGCGAGCACGGCGTCGGCACCCTCGTCGTCGTCGGCGGTGTCGCGGCCAACTCCCGGGTACGGGCGCTCGCCGAGGAGCGCTGCCGGGCCGCCGGGATCGCCCTGCGCGTCCCGCCGCTGGGCCTGTGCACCGACAACGGCGCGATGATCGCGGCCGTCGGCGACCTCCTGGTCCGCGCCGGTGCCGCGCCCGCCCCGCTGGACGTCTCCATCGACCCGTCCGCGCCCCTGGAGTACGCCGCACTGCACCCGGTCGCACGCCCGGGGGCGCGCGCCGCCGCCTGACGCGCCCCACCCCACGCCCCACCACCCACCCGCGCCGCGCGCCCTGGCGGCGCCCGACCCGAACCCGGAGCCCCGCCGTGCGCACCGCCGAGATCCGCAACCGCTTCCTCGACCACTTCGCCGCCCGCGGCCACACCGTCGTGCCCAGCGCCCCGCTGCCCACGCCGGACCCGACGCTGCTGTTCGTGAACGCCGGGATGGTGCCGTTCAAGCCGTACCTCACGGGCGAGGCCGAGGCGCCCTGGCCGCGGGCGACCAGTGTGCAGAAGTGTGTGCGCACCCTGGACATCGAGGAGGTCGGCCGCACCACCCGGCACGGCTCCTTCTTCCAGATGAACGGCAACTTCTCCTTCGGGGACTACTTCAAGGAGGAGGCGATCGCCCTCGCCTGGGAGCTGTCCACCACCGCCCGGGCGGACGGCGGCTACGGCCTCGACCCCGACCGGATCTGGGTCACCGTCCACCACTCCGACACCGACGCCCGCGGCTTGTGGCGGCGCATCGCCGGCCTGCCCGACGAGCGGATCGTGGCCCGGGGCGACGAGGACAACTTCTGGTCCATGGGCGTGCCCGGCCCCTGCGGCCCCTGCTCGGAGCTGTACTACGACCGCGGCCCCGCCTTCGGCCCGGACGGCGGGCCGGAGGCCGACGAGGACCGGTTCATGGAGTTCTGGAACCTGGTCTTCATGCAGTTCGAGCGCGGCGAGGGCCCCGGCAAGTCCGGCTACCCGATCCTCGGCGAGCTCCCCCGCCGCAACATCGACACAGGCATGGGCCTGGAGCGGATGGCCACCCTCCTCCAGGGCAAGGACAACCTCTACGAGATCGACGAGACCCGGCCCGTCCTCGACCGCGCCGCCGCCCTCGCCGGGGTGCGCTACGGTGCCGACCCCGAGAACGACGTCCGCCTGCGGGTCGTCGCCGACCACGTCCGCACCGCGCTGATGCTCCTCGCCGACGGCACCTCCCCCGGCAACGAGGGCCGCGGCTATGTGCTGCGCCGCATCCTGCGCCGCGCGGTGCGCGCCATGCGGCAGCTCGGCCACCAGGACCCGGCCCTGCCCGAACTGCTGCCCGTCGCCCGCGACTGCATGGCGCCCAGCTACCCGGAGGTCGCCGCGGACTTCGCCCGCATCGGCGACGGGGCGTACGGCGAGGAGGAGACCTTCCGCGCCACCCTCAAGCAGGGCACCACCGTGCTGGACACGGCCGTCGCCAAGGTCCGCGCGGCGGGCGGGCGGACCCTGCCCGGCGCACAGGCGTTCCTGCTGCACGACACCTACGGCTTCCCCGTCGACCTCACCCTGGAGATGGCCGCCGAGCAGGGCGTGGAGGTGGACCGCGAGGGCTTCACCGCGCTGATGAACGCCCAGCGGGAACGCGCCCGCGCCGACGCCCGGGCCCGCAAGTCCGGCGGTGGCGCCGGGACGTCGGCGCTGCGGCCGGTGCTGGACGCGCACGGGCCCACGGACTGGCGGGCCTGGGAGACCCTGACCACCGAGTCCCGGGTGCTGGCGGTCCTCGGCGCGAAGGGCGAGGTGCCGGTGGCCCGCGAGGGCGAGATCGTCACGGTGGTACTGGACCGGACGCCGTTCTACGCGGAGTCCGGCGGCCAGGACAGCGACGCGGGCCGGCTCTCCGGTACCTCGGCGGAGGCCGAGGTTCTGGACGTGCAGCGTCCGCTGCCCGGGCTGGTGGCACATCAGGTACGCGTCACGGCGGGCGAGTTGGCGGCGGGTGACACCGTGCACGCGGCCGTCGATCCGGAGTGGCGGCTCGGCGCCCGGCAGGCGCACTCCGGCACGCACGTCCTGCACGCGGCGCTGCGCGAGGTCCTCGGCCCGACCGCCCTCCAGTCCGGTTCGTTCAACCGGCCGGGCTACCTCCGCCTCGACTTCCCGTGGCGCGGCGCCCTGTCGCCCGCCGTGCGGAGCGAGGTCGAGGAGGCGGCGAACCGGGCGCTGCGCCGGGACCTGCCGGTCGGGGTGCGCTGGATGACGCTGCCGGAGGCGAGGGAACTGGGCGCGCTCGCGCTGTTCGACGAGACGTACGGCGAGAAGGTGCGGGTCGTCGAGATCGGCGGGGCGTGGTCCCGGGAACTGTGCGGCGGCACGCATGTGGAGCACGCCTCTCAGGTCGGCACGGTCGCCCTGACCTCGGAGTCCTCGGTGGGCGCGGGGATGCGCCGGCTGGAGGCGGCGGTCGGGATCGAGGGCTTCGCCTATCTGGCGCGCGAGCGGGACCTCGTGACGCGGATCGCCGAGCAGATCGGGGCGCCACGCGCGGAGCTGGCCGAGCGGGTCTCCGGGCTGCTGGAGCGGCTGAAGGCGGCGGACCGGGAGAACGCCCGGCTGCGGCAGCAGGCCACCGCCGCGCGGGCGGTGGAGCTGGCGGGCGGCGCGGTGGACGTACGCGGGACGCAGGTCGTCACGGCGGTGGCCGAGGGCGGCGCGGCGGAGGCCCGGGGGCTGGCCACGGCGGTGCGCGGCCTGCTCCCGGCCACGGCGCCGGGCGCGGTCGCGGTGGGCACGGAGGCGGGGAACGTGGTCGTCGCGCTGAACAGGGCGGCGGTCTCGGCGGGGCTGAACGCGTCGGAGCTGGTGAAGCTCCTCCTCGGCGGCCGGGGCGGCGGCTCTGCGGAGATCGCCCAGGGCGGCGGCCTCCCGGCGGACCGGGTGGCGGCGACGCTGGCGGACTTTCCGGGGCTGGTGCCGGGGGGTGAGTGAGACGGGGGCGGGACGACCGCGTGGGCCGGGGGCGGGACGGCCGGGCCGGGGCCGGGCGGGACGACCGCGTGGGCCGGGCGTGAGGGCGGGGCCCGGGCCGGGGCGCGTCGGGCGTGGACGTGGGCCCGGGCCGGCGCGGGGGTGGCGGGCCCGGGCCGGGTGGTGCGCCGGGCGTGAACGCGGGGGGTGCGGGCCCGGGTCAGACGACCGGGGGGCGTCCCAGGCGGGCCATGTGCCAGACCGTGCTCCACCGCATCGGCCGGCGCTCCCCGCACGGCGTCCGGACGCCCTCCGCGAAGCCGCCGAACCAGGCGCGCAGCCCCGGGCCGGGGCGGGTCCGAGCCAGGGTCAGCGCCGTCCAGGAGGCCAGGTAGAGGGGCACCAGCAGGGCGGGCAGGTTCCGCTTGGCCAGCCAGACGCGGTTGCGGGCGGTCATCCGGTAGTAGACGCCGTGCCGGGTCGGCGCGGTGCGCGGGTGCTGGAGGACCAGCTCGGGCGCGTAGAGGATCTTCCAGCCGTCGTCCAGCGCGCGCCAGGCGAGGTCGGTCTCCTCGTGCGTGAAGAAGAAGTCGTCCGGCCAGCCGCCGACCCGCTCCAGCATCCGCATCGACAGCGCGTGCCCGCCGCCGAGGAAGGTGGTGACGCGCCCGCCGCGCATCGGGTCGGAGTTCCCGAGCCGGGGGACGTGGCGGCGCTGGGTGAAGCCCGTCTCGTCGGCGATGCGGAAGCTGACGATCCCGAGCGCGGGGTCCTCGGCGTACAGGTCGGCGACCCGGCTGAAGACGTCCTTGTCGATCAGCAGCCCGTCGTCGTCCAGGTCGACCAGGACGTCCACGTCGCCGAACTCGCGCAGCCGGTCCATCGCGACGTTGCGTCCGCCGGAGACGCCGAGGTTCTCGGGCAGCTCGATCCCGGTGACGCCGTCGGGGAGTTCGCCCAGCGGCGCGCCGTTGGAGACGACGACGACACGGGTGGCGGGGTGGTCCTGCGCGGCGACCGAGTCGAGCAGCGCCAGCAGCTCGACGGGGCGGTTGCCCATCGTCAGTACGGCCACACCCACACGCGCTCGTGACACGTCCATGTCTCCTCAGTTCACCTCGTCGTCCGGACGTCCGGACGTCCGCCGGTCCGGCGATCGTGCCACGGGAGCTTAACGGGAGGCGTCCGGCGGGTGTACGGCGGTGAGCCCGGCGCCGGCGGGCCCGACCAGCGGGGACGGGCCGGGGCGGGGGTGGCGACGGGTCCGGCGTACGTGACGCACCCCACGGTCCCCGGCCCCGCCCCGGCCGTCCGCCTGGCGGGCTGGTCCGGCCACGACTCAGGGACGGGTCCAGTCCGGGTCGCGTCCGGTCAGGGCCAGCAGGCGGTCGAACGGGGAGGCCCCGGCGCCGCCGTCCGGAAGCGGGTGCTCCGCGCCGAACGCGCCCATCGTCCGGGCGGTCGGCGCCAGCTCCGCGAACGCGTCGAGCAGGTCGTCGACGACCGCCGGATCCGGCGCGTACTCCTGCCCGGTGGCCCGGGCCAGGTCCCAGCCGTGCACGGTGAGGTCGCCGAGGACCATCCGGCCCACCACCGCGGCGGGCATGCCCATCGCGCCGGTGGTGCCCTGGTCCGCGCCGGGCACGGCCCACGCGGTGACCAGCGCCTCGCACTCCGCGGCGAAGGCGTCCCGCCAGGCGGCCTCCGCGAGATGGTCGGGGCCGCCGCCGAAGGCGGAGTCCTCCTTGGCCGCGAGCCGCTGGAAGTTGACCACCACCTCGAAGAGGTGCCCGGCCAGCGCGCGCACGTCGTACTCGGCGCAGGGGGTGGTCGCCGGCAGCTTCTCGTCGGGGACGCCGCGCACGACCGGAACGGTGCGCTCCGCCGCTGCCCGCAGCAGATCACTGATGTTCTTCGTCATACGGCGACGGTAGGGGTGGGGCGCGGGCCCGTCTTGAAGAAACGCGACAGCGGGACGCGGGACCGGGCTGCGAGGGGGCAGGAGGGGAGCCCGGCCCAGCGGGACGCGGTGCGCGGCGGCCGCGCATACCATCGACGCATGGCCGGTCCGCGACGCGACACCAGGGGCATCGTCGAGGCCCGGGAGCTGTTCGCCCGGGTGGACTTCCGCCGCCGCGAACCCGCCCCGGAGCTGCGCCCCTTCGTCGAGCACTACTGGCTGATCGACTGGGACCTCACCGAGCCGTACGCCACCCACGTCGTCCCGCACCCCTCGGTGAACCTGGTCTTCCAGCGGTACGGGGACGCGGAGCCGTGGGCGGAGGCCGCGGGCATCGGGCTGGAGCTGTTCACCCAGAAACTGACCGGCCGGGGCCGGGTGTGCGGGGTGCAGTTCCGGCCGGGCGGCTTCCGCCCGTTCGCGCCGGACCGGCCGGTGTCCTTCTGGACCGGCCGCCGGGTGCTCCTCGGCGAGGCGCTCCCCGACCTGGGCCGTGCACGCGGCGGTTCCGACAACGGCGACGGCGATCCCGGGGCGGACGACGCCCGGGCCGCCGCGGCGGCGCGGGCCGTGACCGGTCCGGACGCGGAGGACGAACGCGTCGCGGCACTCGACACGTTCCTCCTCGGCCTCGCTCCCGAAGCCCCGGCCGCCCCCGACGCGGTGTTCACCGCCCTGGCCCTCGTCGAACGCGTACGGACCGACCGCACCATCCGGCGCACCGCCGAACTCGCCGCCTCCGCGGGCCTGTCGGCCCGTGCCCTCCAGCGGCTCTTCGCCGCGTACGTCGGCGTCGGCCCCAAGTGGGTGGTCCTGCGGTACCGGATCCACGAGGCCCTGGAACGCGCCGAGGAGGGACGGGACATCGACTGGGCCGGGCTCGCGGCCGAGCTGGGCTACAGCGACCAGGCGCACCTGGTGCGGGACTTCACCGCGACGGTGGGCGTGCCGCCGACGGCGTACGCCCGCCCCGCCGGGCCCGGCTGAGAGCCGCCCTCGCGGCCCCGGGCTGTCGGACCCCGCCCCTACAGTGCCGGACATGGACACACGCGCCGCGACGGTACGGCTCACCCCCTGGTCCGAGGACGACTTCGCACTGCTCCGCGCCGCCAACGCGCCGGAGCTGATGGACCACCTCGGCGGCCCGGAGACCGAGGAGGAGCTGGTCAAGCGGCACCGGCGCTATGTGGACCTGAGCGCCGACCGCACCGGGCGCGGCCGGATGTACCGCGTCGTCGCCACCGCCACCGCCGGCGCCCACGCCGGCCGGGCCGTGGGCACGGTCGGTTTCTGGGAGCAGCTCTGGGACGGCGAGCCGGTCTACGAGACGGGCTGGAGCGTGCTCCCCGCGTTCCAGGGCCACGGCTACGCCACCGCCGCGACGCTCGCCGTGGTCGAGGCCGCCCGCGCCGAGCGACGCCACCGGTATCTGCACGCGTTCCCCTCCGTCGGCAACGGTCCGTCCAACGGGGTGTGCCGCAAGGCCGGGTTCACCCTGCTCGGGGAGCGCGACTTCGAGTACCCGCCGGGGAACCCGATCCGCTCGAACGACTGGCGCCTCGATCTGACCCCGGCCGACGGCCCCTTGGCCGGCTGACGGCGCCCGCGCACACCGGGCCACGACCAGGTGCCGCCCGTGCCCGCGAGCCACGCCCACATCCCGCCCACCGCGCCCGTACCGCAGCCCACCGCGCCCGCGCACGCCGTCGAGCGGCACCCTCGCGACGCCGCCCGGCAAAGCGTTGGCGACCGCCCGCCGCCCGGTGCCATGCTGGCGGCGTGAACGGACCGGAGATCACCTTCAGCGTCGCCCCCGAACTGCGCCTCTTCGTACCCGCCGACCGGCGTGCGGGCCGCACGGCCGTCGTCACGGACGGCGTGTCCACCCTCGGCCATGTCGTCGAGTCGCTCGGTGTGCCGCTGACCGAGGCCGGTGTCCTCCTGGTCGACGGGCAGCCCGTGCCCGCCTCCCACGTCCCGCGCGCGGGGGAGCACGTGGAGGTGCGCGCCTTCACCCGCCCGCAGGAAGTCCCGGGCGCACCCCTGCGCTTCCTGCTCGACGTCCACCTCGGCACCCTCGCCCGCCGGCTGCGGCTGCTCGGCGTGGACGCTGCCTACGAGAGCGAGGACCTCGGCGACCCGGCGCTCGCCGCGCTGTCGGCCGCCGAGCGCCGCGTCCTGCTCTCACGCGACCGGGGCCTGCTCCGCCGCCGCGAGATCTGGGCCGGCGCGTACGTCTACAGCGACCGGCCGGACGAGCAACTCACCGACGTACTGGAGCGCTTCGCTCCCGTCCTCGCCCCGTGGACCCGCTGCACGGCCTGCAACGGCCCCCTGGAGAGCGCGGACAAGGACTCGGTCCGCGACCGTCTGGAACAGGGGACGGAGCGCTCGTACGACGTGTTCGCGAGCTGCGCCTCGTGCTCACGGGTCTACTGGCGCGGCGCCCACCACGCCCGGCTGGAGGCGATCGTGGAGTCGGCGCTGAACACGGCCCGTGCGCAGGACGGGTCCCGGGACCGGTCTCACGGGGCCTCTTCCGTCAAGTAGCGCTGCACGGTCGGTCCCAGCCAGGCGATCACCTCCTCCCGCGTCATGTCCACGGCGGGCGGGAGACGCAGCACATAGCGGGCCATCGCCATGCCGAGGATCTGGGAGGCGACGAGGGCCGCGCGGCGCGGCGCGTCCGCCGGATCCGGTGACAGGCCGGCCGCGACCGACCCGAGCTGCTCCCGGAAGATCGCCCGAGCGCGTTCCGCGGCGGCCGGGTTGGTGACGGCGGCCTTGAGCAGTGCCGTGAGCACATCGTCCTGCTCCCACCGGTCGAGGAAGTGGGCGACGAGGACGGGCCCGGCGTGCCGGCCGGGCAGCGCACCCAGCGCGGGCAGCCGGAGGTCGAACTCGGAGGCCGCGGCGAAGAGCCCCTCCTTGTTGCCGTAGTAGCGCATGACCATCGAGGGGTCGATGCCCGCGTCCCGCGCTATGGCCCGGATCGTCGCCTTCTCGTACCCGTCGGCGGCGAAGCGCTCGCGGGCGGCTTCGAGGATCGCGGCCCTCGTGGCGTCGGAACGGCGGGGCGCGCCGTCCGTGCGTGTCGTCATGCTGCTCCCGTCCTCGTCACCGGCTCCAGCCGCTCTCGAACCGGTCCGCCCGCACACCCGGCAGGCACGCCAACAACTGTAGGCCAACAAACGTTGGCCTACAAGTGTTGACTTTTCCGCGAGGGCGGTTCTACCGTTGTCAACGAGCGTTGGCCAACATGTGTTGGCCTTCGGTTGCCGTGGGTGGTCCACGGCCCGGACCGCCCACGGGGAGGCAGTCATGCGCGACACCGACAGCAGCACCGACACCAGCACCACCGCCGACACCGACGCGGGCACGGGCGGCATCGACACGGATGTGATCGTCGTCGGCGCGGGTCCGACCGGCCTGCTGCTCGCGGGCGACCTCGCGGAGGCCGGCGTCTCGGTCACGCTCGTCGAGCGCCGTCCGCGAAGCACCGGCAACCTCACCCGGGCCTTCGGGGTCCACGCCCGCACCCTCGAAGCGCTGGACGCCCGCGGCCTCGCCGACGAACTGGTGGCGACGGGCACGAAGGTGAGGGAGCTGCGGCTGTTCCGCCGACTCTCGCTCGACCTGGGGAAGCTGCCCAGCCGCTTCCCCTTCCTGCTCATCACGCCCCAGTACGAGGTGGAACGACTACTGGAGCGGCGGGCGCGGGCCGCCGGGGTCCGCTTCCGCCACGACACCGCCCTCGTCGGCTGCGAGCAGTCCTCACCGGGCGCCAGAAGCGCCAGGGGGAGCCAGGGCACCACCGCCCCGGTCACGGCACGGCTCCGCGGCCCGGACGGCGCGTCCACCGCGCTGAGGGCCCGCTTCCTCGTCGGGGCCGACGGGGTCCGCAGCACCGTGCGCGAGCTGCTGGGGCTGCCCTTCCCCGGAGCCTCCGTGATCCGCTCGATCGTTCTCGCGGACGTCCGGCTCGCCGCCCCTCCCGACCATCTGCTGACCGTCAACGGCGCCGGTGACGCCTTCGCCTTCATCGCCCCGTTCGGGGACGGCTGGTACCGGGTCATGGGCTGGGACCGCGCCCGGCGGGCCGACGACGACGCCCCGGTCACACTGGACGAGGTGCGCGGCATCGCCCGCCGGGCCCTCGGCAGCGACTTCGGGATGCACTCACCCCGTTGGATGTCCCGCTTCCACAGCGACGAACGGCAGGTCCCGTCCTACCGCGTCGGCAACGTCTTCCTCGCCGGGGACGCGGCGCACGTCCACTCCCCCGCGGGCGGCCAGGGGATGAACACCGGCCTCCAGGACGCGGCCAACCTCTCCTGGAAGCTCGCGGCCGTCGTCCGGGGCACCGCCCCCGCCCTGGAGGCCCTGCTCGACTCCTACCAGGCCGAGCGCCACCCGGCGGGCCGGACCGTCCTCCGCAGCAGCGGGGCGATCGTGCGGCTCGCCATGGCCCATGGACCGGTCCGGCGCGCCGACCGCGCACTGGGCGCCGCCGCCGTCAGCCGTCTCCCGTTCCTGTCGGCCAAGGCCATGGGCACCGTCTCGGGCATCGGCATCGCGTACGGGGCGCCCCCCGGCGCCCACCCGCTCACCGGGCGGCGTGCCCCCGACCTCCCGCTGACCGAGGGGCGCCTCCACGAACTGCTCCGCGAGGGCGAGTTCGTCCTCGTCACCGGGCCGGGCGGGACGGCAGGGGCGAGCGGTGCGCCGGCCGCCCCGGGGCGCGTCGTCCTCGCCCACCGGACGACGCCGCACGGCACCGACCTCCTGGTGCGCCCCGACGGCTACATAGCCTGGGCGGGCGGCCGGCGAGACGCCCAGGGGCAGCGTCAGAAGGCGTAGGCGTCGCCCGTGGCGGGGACCAGGAGCCGGTGCTCGTCGTTGGCCGGGTTTCGGTCGGTCGCACCGCCGTTCCACTGCGTGGACACCGAGACCACCACCTCGTCCTCCGGGCCGCCCTCGACGGCCAGCCCGAACGCCAGCTTCCGGCCGACGCCGTCCGCGCGCAGCGGCCCGGTCCCGCAGAGGACCACCCGCTCCTCGGCCCACAGGCACCGGCCCGGCAGCCGGAGGTCGCCGACCGGGCGCGCCGACAGCTCCAGCCGGAGGGTCGCCTCGGCCAGCGGCGCGGGGCCGTGGTTGCGGCTGACCAGGACGAGGTCGAGCCGGCCCGCGTCGAGGGAGGCGTAGCCGTGGTGGGAGAGATCGGCCTCGGGGGCGATCCCCGGGGCGGTGGTGGCCACCGAGACCACCGAGACCGCCGGGGCGGCCGCCGCCCGAGCCGCCATGGCCACCGTCGCCGCCGAGGCCGCCGCCGGTTCCGGGGCGGGGGCGCCCGCGCCACGGTCCGTGCTCGCGACCGCGCCCGAGCCGGTCAGCAGCAGCACCGCGGCGCCCGCCGCCACCACGGCCGCGAGCACACCGCGACCACGTCCCTTGTTCTTCGTACACATTGCAGACATGGGCAGAAGATACCGATTGGCCCGAATCATTCTGACCGATCATCAGACCACGGCGCGTCCTATCCTGACCACACGTCCGATCACTCGCGCGAGGAGCCACATGACCACCGCCGGAACCCCCGTCGCCGTCGTCACCGGAGCGAGCAGCGGCATCGGGGCGGCCACCGCCCGGCAGCTCGCCGCGGCCGGACACCACGTCGTCCTGACCGCGCGCCGCAAGGACCGCATCGAGGCGCTGGCGGCCGAGCTCACCGCCGCGGGCCACCGGGCCACCGCCCACCCGCTGGACGTCACCGACCGGGCCGCGGTGGACGCGTTCGCCGAGTCGCTGGAACGCTGCGACGTCCTCGTGAACAACGCGGGCGGCGCGCTCGGCGCGGACCCCGTGGCCACCGGCGACCCCGCCGACTGGCGCCGGATGTTCGAGGTCAACGTCATCGGCACGCTCAACCTCACCCAGGCCCTGCTCCCGGCGCTCACCGCGAGCGGGGACGGCACGATCGTGGTGCTCTCCTCCACCGCGGGCCTCTCCACCTACGAGGGCGGCGGTGGCTACGTGGCCGCCAAGCACGGCGAACACGTCCTCGCCGAGACCCTGCGCCTGGAGATCGTCGGCACCCCGGTCCGGGTCATCGAGATCGCCCCCGGCATGGTCCGCACCGAGGAGTTCGCCACCACCCGCTTCCGCGGCGACACCGAGAAGGCCGCCAAGGTCTACGCGGGCGTGGCCGAGCCCCTGACCGCCGACGACGTCGCCGACACCATCGCCTGGGCCGTCACCCGCCCCTCGCACGTCAACATCGACCTGCTGGTGGTCCGCCCCCGTGCCCAGGCGTCCAACTCCAAGGTGCACCGCGAGCTGTGACGGGAGCCGGGCGGGGCCCGGTGCCCGGGCGGGCGGGGGGCGGAGACGACCAGCGTGAAGGGCCGGTCGGACGCCGGCCCTTCACAGGGCAGGGGTCTGCCCCGTCCGGGGGTTAGCCCTTCACGCAGATGACCTGCTTCAGCTTGGCGACGACCTCCACCAGGTCGCGCTGCTGGTCGATGACCTGCTCGATCGGCTTGTACGCGCTCGGGATCTCGTCCACGACGCCGGAGTCCTTGCGGCACTCCACGCCCCGGGTCTGCTCCTCCAGGTCCCGGGTGGTGAACCGCCGCTTCGCCGCGTTCCGGCTCATCCGGCGGCCGGCGCCGTGCGAGGCGGAGTTGAAGGACGCCTCGTTGCCGAGCCCCTTCACGATGTACGAGCCGGTGCCCATCGAGCCCGGGATGATCCCGTAGTCGCCGGAGCCCGCGCGGATCGCGCCCTTGCGCGTCACCAGCAGGTCCATGCCGTCGTACCGCTCCTCCGCCACGTAGTTGTGGTGGCAGGAGATCTCCTGGCCGAAGGAGACCTTCGCCTTCCGGAACTCCTTGCGGACGACCTCCTTGAACAGGCCCATCATCACGGCACGGTTGTACTTCGCGTACTCCTGCGCCCAGAAGAGGTCGTTGCGGTAGGCCGCCATCTGCGGGGTGTCCGCGACGAACACCGCCAGGTCGCGGTCGACCAGGTCCTGGTTGTGCGGCAGCTTCCGCGCCTCGCCGATGTGGTGCTCGGCCAGTTCCTTGCCGATGTTCCGCGAACCGGAGTGGAGCATCAGCCACACCGCGCCCGCCTCGTCCAGGCAGAACTCCACGAAGTGGTTGCCGGAGCCGAGGGAGCCCATCTGCCTGGTGGCCCGCTCGCGCCGGAACTTCACCGCGTCCGCGACTCCGTCGAAGCGGTCCCAGAGGTCGTCCCAGCCGCCGGCCGCCAGGCCGTAGATGCGGCTCGGGTCGACCATCTCGTCGTGCATGCCCCGCCCGACCGGGATGGCCTGCTCGATCCGCGACCGCAGCCGGGACAGGTCCCCCGGCAGGTCGGAGGCGGTCAGCGAGGTCTTCACCGCGGACATCCCGCAGCCGATGTCCACCCCGACCGCCGCCGGGCACACCGCGCCCCGCATCGCGATCACGGAGCCGACCGTCGCCCCCTTGCCGTAGTGCACGTCCGGCATCACGGCCAGACCCTTGATCCACGGCAGGGTCGCGACATTGCGCAGCTGCTGGAGCGCGACGTCCTCGACCGACGCGGGGTCGGTCCACATGCGGATCGGGACCTTGGCGCCCGGCATCTCCACGTACGACACAGTTCCTCGATTCCCCCGAGAGGACAGATCCCCCGAATAAGACAGATAGCGCAAATACCCGACCAATGACCGCGAAAGACCTGGCGGACCGGCATCCGGGGCAGCGCGTGCGATAGACATTGTGTCGGGCGCCCCGCCCCGGGCGACACAGGTTTTCGCCCCCGGGACCGGGACCGCGGACACGAGGAAGGGAGCTCGGCACAGTGCTTCGGAAGGCGTACGTCCAAGGCACGGCGGCACTCCTCGCGGCCGTGGTGGCGGCCGGCGCGGCCGGCTGCACCGGGAGCGGTGGGGGCGCCGGTTCCACGACCGACTCCAAGGCGGCGGACGGAGCGGCCCCCGCGGCGCAGCCCGGCCGGTACCGCACCCTGCTGGAACCCTGCGGCGCCGTGGACCGGTCCGTGCTGCGGGACATGCTGCCGGGTGTCGCCACGCTCTCGGAGGAGCAGCGGCGCCAGGTGCTCCAGGGTGTCGCCGCGGCCACGTACGACACCGACCGGCGCGCGGCGTGCAGTTGGAAGGGCTCGTCCCCGGGCGCCGCGCACCAGTTGCGGGTCGACTTCGAGCGGGTGGTCTCGTACGACCCGGCGGTCAGCGACGACGCCCGCGCGCAGGAGGTCTACATCCGCAAGCAGTCCTCGGCCTCCGTCCCGATCGCGCCCCCGGACGAGGAGGGCGAGGACGGCGGAGACGGCGGCGAGGGCGAGGAGGAGCCGGAGCCGTCCGGTTCCCCGTCGGGTGCGACGGAGCCCGGGAGCACCCCGGCCGTGGGGACGCAGGCGGGCGAGACGGACGCCGCCGCGGAGACAGGGGCGGCCGGCTCCTCCGGTCCGCCGCAGGAGCCGGGCGCGGACCCGGACGCCCCGGGACAGCCCGGCGGCCCGGGCAGCGGCACCTCCCCGGACCCCTCTCAGGACCCGGAATCGCAGGGTCTGGAGCCCCGGGTACTGGGCGGGCTGGGCGACGCGGCCTTCCTGGACGATGTGCTCGGCGGGGCCGCGTCGGCGGTCCAGCGGCGCACCGTGAGCGTGGTGTTCCGCACATCCAACGTCATCGTGAGCATCGTCTACACCCAGCAGCCGGTGACCCCGGCCGTGGTCCCGGACAGCAAGGAACTGCAGGAAAAGACGGAGAGTCTGGCCCGGCGCCTGGTGGAGATGTTCGACCGTTAGGACGCGCGCCGGGTGCGTGGCCGCCGTCACGGACCCGCCCACGCGCCGGTCCCGAGCGCGTACCGTGGCCTGGCCTGCCGTACGACCGAGTACCGAGTGAAGGAACCATGCACCGTTCAGCATCGCGACTCACCCGCATAATCGCCTGCGCCGCCGTCCCGGTGATGTTCGTCGTCGCCGGTTGCTCGTCGGACGACTCCGGGGACGCGTCGAAGTCCTCGTCGAGTTCGGCGCCGTCGCCGGAGGCGAAGAAGACGCCCTCGGTGGCGCCCGCCGTCTTCAGCAAGCTCCCGGACCCGTGCGCCACGATCCCGAAGAAGACGATCGAGGACCTGGTCCCCGAGGCGAAGTCGAAGAGCGGCACGGCCGGCAAGTCGACCGACACGGCCAGCCGGGGCACCTGCTCCTGGAACGGTCTCGACGACAAGGGCGTGAAGGGCTCGCAGTACCGCTGGCTCGACGTCTCCCTGCTGCGCTACGACTCGGACGCGACGCTGTCGGTCAGCGGCGAGCAGCGCGCGGTCGACAGCTTCGGCAAGGAGGTCGCCAAGGCGAAGGCGACCGAGGGCGCGAAGGACGTGAAGACCGCGCCCGCGCCGGGGATCGGCGACGAGGCGACCTCGGTCACCTACAAGCTGAAGAAGACCGGCGAGGAGTTCGTGTACGCGACGGTCGTGGCGCGTACGGAGAACGGCGTGGTCACCCTGACGTACAACGGCACCGGTTACGCGGGGGCGAAGAACCCGTCCACGGCCGACCTCACCAAGGACGCGCTGAAGGCGGCCAAGGAGGCCGTGGCGGCGGTCGGCGCGGCGAACAAGTAGGCCCTCGCCGGAGGGCCGGGCGGGCCCGGGCTGGTCCCGCCCGGGCCTCCGGCCGCGTCTCGGAACCGGCCGCTCCGGCCCCTCCCGCCGCTGCGCATAGGATCGGCGCATGACCGAGCTGGAAACGATCACGTCCCTCTCCGACCCCGCGATGCGGCGGATCGTCGATGTCACCAAGCCCTCCAGGACCCACATCAAGACCGCGCTGATCGAGGACACCGAGCCCCTCGTGCAGTGCCTGGGGGCGGGCGTGGAGTTCATCGAGGTGTACGCGAGCGACGCCGGCCCGCTCTCCGAGGAACTTCTCGATCTGTGCCGGAAGAAGAACGTTTCGGTGCGGCTCGTCGAGTCGGGAATCGTCAACCAGCTCTTCAAGGGGGAGCGCAAGGCGAAGACCTTCGGTCTGGCGCGTGTTCCCCGCCCCGCGAAACCGAGTGACCTCGCCGGACTCGGCGGCGACGTCGTCCTTCTCGACGGCGTGAAGATCGTCGGGAACATCGGCGCGATCGTGCGGACCTCCCTCGCGCTGGGCGCCTCGGGAATCGTCCTGGTCGACAGCGACCTCACCAGCATCGCCGACCGGCGGCTGCTCCGGGCGAGCCGGGGATACGTGTTCTCCCTGCCCGTGGTCCTCGCGAGCCGTGAGGAGGCGGTCGCCTTCGTGCGGGACAGCGGGCTGCCGCTGATGGTGCTGGAGGCGGACGGCGAGCTGACGGTGAAGGACCTCGGCGCGCAGCGGGAGCGCCTCGGCCTGCTGTTCGGCAGCGAGAAGGGCGGCCCGTCCGAGCTCTTCAAGGAGGCGTCCGCCACCACCGTCTCCATCCCGATGATCAGCTCCACGGAGTCCCTCAACGTCTCGGTGTCGGTGGGCATCGCGCTGCACGAGCGCATCGACCGGAACTTCGCCGTCCGTCGCTGAGCCCAGGCCCTGAGCCGGGCCGGAGGGGGCCCAAGGGGTGGTCGGAGGGGCGACCACCAGGGCGGCGGGAGCAGAACCGCACACATGTGCCAGGCTGTGCCCCGCACACGCCAGAAGAAGGGGAGGGGAACGCGGTGGCCGCGATGCAACTGACACGCACGCACCGGGTACTCATCGGCGTCGTCGTCGCGGGAGCGCTGATCATCGCCGCGATCGGTTTCGCGGGGTCGTACGCCGCCGTGCGCGAACTCGCGGAGCGCAAGGGCTTCGGCGACTTCTCCCTCGTCTTCCCGATCGGCATCGACGCGGGCATCTGCGTCCTGCTCGCGCTGGACCTGCTGCTGACCTGGATGCGCATACCGTTCCCGCTGCTGCGCCAGACCGCCTGGCTGCTGACGGCGGCGACGATCGCGTTCAACGGCGCGGCCGCCTGGCCCGACCCGCTGGGCGTCGGTATGCACGCCGTGATCCCGGTGCTGTTCGTGGTCTCCGTGGAGGCCGCCCGGCACGCGGTGGGCCGGATCGCCGACATCACGGCCGACAAGCACATGGAGGGCGTCCGGCTCACCCGCTGGCTGCTCTCCCCCGTGCCGACGTTCAAGCTGTGGCGGCGGATGAAGCTGTGGGAGCTGCGCAGCTATGAGCAGGTGATCAAGCTGGAGCAGGACCGGCTGATCTACCAGGCCCGTCTGCAGGCACGTTTCGGCCGCGCCTGGCGCCGCAAGGCCCCGGTGGAGGCCCTGATGCCGCTGCGGCTCGCCAAGTACGGCGTGCCGCTGGCGGAGACCGCCCCGGCGGGCCTCGCGGCGGCGGGCATCGAGCCGGTGCTGCTGCCGCCCGCCCCGGAACCGGCGGCGGTCCCGGCCGCCGGGCGGGAACTCCGGTCCGACGAGCGGACCTTGCGGGACGCGGCGGCCCGGCGCGAGCTGACGAGCGCCGAGGAGTCCGGCACGGGCGGCGTCCGGGAACCCGACGAGGCGTACGACCCCCGGGACGACGACCACGCGGCGGACGCCGACCACGCCCCGGCCCCCGCCAACCACGAGAGCCCCTGGTTCGCGGCCCAGCACCTCCCCCCGGACGCGTACGAGCGGGCCTACGAGAACGGCTACGACCCGGCCTACGGGGAGGGCCTGGACCCCGCCCCGATCCCCGTCCCCGCCGGTCCCGGGGGCCGCACCCGCCCCCTCGGCAACGGCCCCCAGGAGTGGTACGACCCGCAGGAACGTTACGACCGGTACGGCCAACAGCAGTACGCGCAGGAGCAGTACGGGCCCCAGGAGCAGTACGCCCCCCAAGCCCCGACGGCCCCGGACGCGGCCCCGGCCCCCGAACCGGTCCGGGCGGCGGCCCCGGTCCAGGAGTCGGCCCCCGCCCCCGTCCCGCGGCAGCCCGCACCGGCCGGCCTCGCCCCCGGACCCGCGCCGGAGCCGGCCGTCGGTGAGGACGCCTCCGTCGAGGACAAGGAGTTCGCCGAGGCCGCGTACCCCGTCTTCGTCCAGTTCCTGAAGGAGCACGGGGACTACCCCAAGGTGGACCACCTCGACATACTGCTCGCCGACCGCCACGGGGTGCGCCACCCGCGCAGCACCGCCCTGCTGCGGAAGCTCCTCCCGGAGTTCCAGCAGCGCCTCCAGGCGGAACTGGAGGCCGAGCACATCGCCTGACGGAGCACATCGCCCGACGGCGAAGGGCCCTTGCCCCCGGAGTTCCGGGGCAAGGGCCCTTCCCGTGCGTCGGCGTACGCGTCAGACCGCCAGCAGCCCCCGTACCCGGTCCGCGCCCACGGCCAGCAGCAGCGTCGGCAGCCGCGGGCCGGTCTCGCGGCTGACCAGCAGCCGGTAGAGCAGGGCGAAGAAGGCGCGCTGGGCGGCCTTCAGCTCGGGCGTCGGCTTGGCGTCCGGCTCCAGGCCCGCCATCACCTTCGGCACGCCGTAGACCAGGGTGGTCAGGCCGTCCAGGGACCAGTGCGTGTCCAGCCCGTCCAGCAGCAGCCGCAGCGACCTGCGCGCCTCCTCGTCCAGCGAGGCCAGCAGTTCGGTGTCCGGCTCGGTGCGCACGATGGTGCGGGCGTCCGCCGGGACCTGGGTGGAGATCCAGTTCTCGGCGCGGTCCAGCCGCGGCCGGACCTCGTCCAGCGAGGTGACCGGGCGCTCCGGGTCCAGCTCGGCCAGGATGCGCAGGGTCTGCGCCTCGTTGCCGCCGGTGATGTCGGCGACCGACGCCAGCGTGCGGTACGGCAGGGGCCGCGGGGTGCGCGGCAGTTCGCCGGCGGCCGTGCGGGCGGCGCGGGAGTGGGCGGCGGCGTCGGCCGGAAGGACGGAACCGTCCGCGACCTTGGCCTCCAGCTTGTCCCACTCGTCGTAGAGCCGCTGGATCTCCTGGTCGAAGGCGATCTTGAACGACTGGTTCGGCCGGCGGCGCGCGTACAGCCAGCGCAGGAGCTGGGGCTCCATGATCTTCAGCGCGTCGGCCGGGGTGGGCACCCCGCCCCGGGAGGAGGACATCTTCGCCATGCCGGAGATGCCGACGAAGGCGTACATCGGGCCGATCGGCCGCTCGCCGCCGAAGATGCCCACGATCTGGCCGCCGACCTGGAAGGACGAGCCGGGCGAGGAGTGGTCGACCCCGGACGGCTCGAAGATCACGCCCTCGTACGCCCAGCGCATCGGCCAGTCGACCTTCCACACCAGCTTGCCCCGGTTGAACTCGGAGAGCCGGACGGTCTCCGAGAAGCCGCACTCGGCGCAGGTGTAGGTCAGCTCGGTGGTGTCGTCGTCGTAGGCGGTGACCGTGGTGAGGTCCTTGCCGCAGCCGCCGCAGAACGGCTTGTACGGGAAGTACCCGGCCGAGGTCGCGCCGTCGTCCTCGCCCGCCGCGCCGGAGCCCTCGGCGGCCTCCAGCTCGGCCTCGTCGACCGGCTTCTGGGACTTCTTCGCCGGGGCCTTCCTGGTGCGGTACTGGGCGAGGATCGCGTCGATGTCCGCGCGGTGGCGCATGGCGTGCAGGATCTGCTCGCGGTACGCGCCGGAGGTGTACTGCGCGGTCTGGCTGACCGGGTCGAACCCCACGCCCAGCTCGGCCAGCGACGCGGTCATCGCGGCCTTGAAGTGCTCGGCCCAGTTCGGGTGCTCCGAGCCCTTGGGCGCGGGCACCGAGGTCAGCGGCTTGCCGATGTGCTCCGCCCAGGAGGCGTCGACGCCGTCGACGCCGTTCGGCACCTTGCGGTAGCGGTCGTAGTCGTCCCAGGAGATGAGGTGGCGCACCTCGTACCCGCGGCGGCGGACCTCGTCGGCGACCAGGTGGGGGGTCATGACCTCGCGGAGGTTGCCCAGGTGGATCGGGCCCGAGGGAGACAGTCCGGAGGCGACGACGACCGGTTTGCCAGGCGCACGTCGCTCCGACTCGGCGATGACCTCGTCCGCGAAACGGGAGACCCAGTCGGTCTCGGTGCTGCTCTGAGCCACGGTCGGCACGTCCTTGCTCTGCTCGGTTGAGGGGGTCTGTGAAGGGTCGGAAATCTGCCGCCCACCATTGTCCCAGAACGGAAAACGCCGCCGCACCCGCGTTATGGGCGCACGTCGCGTGTCGCGGTCTGCCCGGGGCCCTCGGCCCTGCCGGCCCGCCGCCCCGGGGGCGAAATCCGGTTGCCCCGCCGTGGGACACTTGACGTCCGGAACACCCCCGTGCACACCACGCGTGCACATCCCGTCAGACCGCCCTCCGAACAGGAACGGAAGCTCATGGCCTCGGTCCCTTCCCTCGCTTCGAACGTGCAGCAGCGCCTCGCGGACGCCCTGGCGGCAGCCCTGCCGCAGGCCGCCTCCGCGGACCCGCTGCTGCGACGCAGCGACCGGGCCGACTTCCAGGCCAATGGCATCCTGGCCCTCGCCAAGCAGCTCAAGGGCAATCCGCGCGAGCTGGCCACCCAGGTCGTCGCCGCCGTCCCGGCGAACGAGGTCCTGAAGGAGATCGAGGTCTCCGGCCCCGGCTTCCTGAACATCACGCTCACCGACCGGGCGATCACCGGGACCCTGGCCGCCCGGGCCGCGGACGACCGGCTCGGCGTGCCGCTCGCGGCCGACGCCGGCCGGACGGTGGTCGACTACGCCCAGCCGAACGTGGCCAAGGAGATGCACGTCGGCCATC
Organism: Streptomyces sp. NPDC005805; assembly: GCF_040630445.1. Classification (NCBI taxonomy): domain Bacteria; kingdom Bacillati; phylum Actinomycetota; class Actinomycetes; order Kitasatosporales; family Streptomycetaceae; genus Streptomyces; species Streptomyces sp. NPDC005805. Next base: position 51,612 of record NZ_JBEXXN010000006.1, on the reverse strand, counting down.
TGCGGTCCGCCGTGATCGGCGACGCGATGGTGCGGATCCTGGAGTTCGCGGGCGAGCAGGTCGTACGGCGGCACCACATCGGCGACTGGGGCACCCAGTTCGGCATGCTCATCCAGTACCTGACCGAGCACCCGCACGAGCTGGACCACAAGGAGTCGGCGGCCGAGGGCGAGGCGGCCGGCGCCGAGGCCATGTCCAACCTGGACCGGCTCTACAAGGCGTCCCGCGCGCTCTTCGACTCCGACGAGGAGTTCAAGGCCCGCGCCCGGGACCGGGTGGTGGCCCTCCAGGCGGGCGACCCGGACACGCTCGCGCTCTGGCAGAAGTTCGTGGACGAGTCGAAGATCTACTTCTACTCGGTCTTCGACAAGCTCGACATGGAGATCCGGGACCCCGACATCGTCGGCGAGTCCGGGTACAACGACATGCTCGACGAGACCTGCCGCATCCTGGAGGAGTCCGGCGTCGCGGTCCGCTCCGAGGGCGCCCTCTGCGTCTTCTTCGACGATGTGAAGGGCCCGGACGGCCGGCCGGTGCCGCTGATCGTCAAGAAGTCCAACGGCGGCTACGGCTACGCGGCCACCGACCTGTCCGCGATCCGCGACCGGGTGCAGAACCTGGACGCCACCTCGCTGATCTATGTGGTGGACGCCCGGCAGTCCCTGCACTTCAAGATGGTCTTCGAGACCGCGCGGCGGGCCGGCTGGCTGAACGACAAGGTGCGCGCCCACCAGCTCGCCTTCGGCACGGTCCTCGGCAAGGACGGCAAGCCGTTCAAGACCCGTGAGGGCGAGACCGTCCGGCTGGTCGACCTCCTCGACGAGGCGATCGACCGGGCCACGGCCGTGGTGCGGGAGAAGGCCGGGAAGGTGGGCCTGAGCGAGCGGGAGATCGTGGAGAACGGCCGGTACGTGGGCATCGGCGCGGTCAAGTACGCCGACCTGTCCACCTCCGCGGTGCGGGACTACAAGTTCGACCTGGACCAGATGGTCTCGCTCAACGGCGACACCTCGGTCTACCTCCAGTACGCGTACGCGCGGATCCAGTCGATCAAGCGGAAGGCGGGCGACCGGACGCCCCTGGCGCACCCCGAGCTCGAACTCGCCCCGGCCGAGCGGGCGCTGGGCCTGCACCTGGACCAGTTCGGCGAGGTGCTGGCGGAGGTCGCGTCCGGGTACGAGCCGCACAAGCTGGCCGCGTACCTGTACCAGCTCGCCTCCCACCTGACCACGTTCTACGACCAGTGCCACGTCCTCAGCGCGGACAACGCGCCCGAGGTGGTGGAGAACCGGCTCTTCCTGGTGGACCTCACCGGCCGGACCCTGCGCAAGGGCATGGAGCTGCTGGGCATCCGGACGCCCGAGCGCCTCTGAGCCCACCCGCACCACCACGCGGCCGCGGGCCCGGCACCCCTCCTGGAGGGGTGCCGGGCCCGCGGCCTTTTCGCGCCGAACGCCCAAGTGGCAGACAGGGTTCCGTTCTGACTGCACGTCAGCACAGCGCCCGCGCACATCCTGACAAACCGGCGGGCACACGTTAAATGAAGATTGCGGGCCCGCCCGCCCGGAACAACGCGCACTCACCGCACTCGTCCCCGAGAATTCCGCACAGCCGGTCAGGCTCGGCACACTCGGTCCCCAGGGCACGAGCAGCGAGTACATCGCGCAGTTGATCCAGCGTATTCCCCAGGTGCACGGAGACATCGACATCCTCCTGGAGGACACCTACGAGAAATGCATGGACGCGCTGCTCGCCAAAGAGGTCGATCTCGCACTGGTGGCCCATGCGTACCACGGCATCAACGCCTTCCACATGAATCCCGATCTGGAGCCGTCGGTCGTTTTCCGCGGGCACACACCGGAATACGGTCTGGCCGTGCGGTCCGACTTCGCGTTCGACGAGGAACTGCTCTCCCGGGAGCCCGTGGTGTCCCACCCCGCTCCGATACCGCTGCTGAGACACCACGTCGACCGGCCCGTCACCCTCGTCACCGTGGACTCCACGAGTCAGGCCGCCGGCCAGGTCGCCGACGGACGGTACAGCATCGCCATCACCAACGAGCAGGCGGTCCGGCGGCACAACCTCAGATTCGTCCGCACGTTCTCGCGCATTCCCATGACCTGGACCATTTTCTCCCGGAAGGCTGCCCGACCGTGACCACCCAGACCCAGGAAACGCCCACGCGGGAACTCCCCTATTTCCCCTCCCCCGACACGGTGCTGCACGAGAACGGGACCAGGGTGGAGTCCTATCGGCGCGACGGCACGGAGGTGCGGGTCTCCTATCTGCCGCCCGGCACGGTCCTGGCCGGCACCTCCCCCGCCGAGGCCCGGGTCGGTATGGTGATCCGCGGTGAACTCTCGATGCGGGTCGGGGAGGTTTCCCAGGTGAAGCGGCCCGAACTCGATGTCTTCGTCGCCCCGCCCGGAACCGGGATATCGGCCGCCAACACCTCCTCCGAGGAAACCCTCCTCCTGGAGATCGAGCGCGGAAAGCCGGGCGAGTCCTATCCCGCACCCGACGGCTACTTCCTCGAACCGATCGAATCGCGCAAGTTCGTCGGAATGGACGTGACGTTCTTCCTCGCCGACTGGATCGAGCTGATGATCGCCGACATCCCCGGTGGCGGGCAGATGCCGTACCACCAGCACTCCCACGAGCAGATCGGGACGTGCCTGGAGGGGCGGTACGAGATGACCGTCGAGGACACCAGCCACGAACTGCGCTGCGGCGGCACATACTTCTGCGCCCCGCAGGAGGGCCACGGCGCCGCGAACCCCAACGCGCGACTCGCCCGGTCCCTGAACATCTTCATCCCGCCCCGCTACCACCGCGTCCCCCAGCGGGACGCGGAGTGACGCGAGTCGCCGTCGTCCTGGGCGCGGGCCACGGCATCGGACGCGCGACCGCGGCCCGCCTGAACGCCGGCGGCTGTACGACCGTCCTGAACTCCCGCACCCGGAGCGACCTGGAGAAGACCGCGAGCGGGTTCACCGGGGACCGTCCCGTCGACCTCGTCCCCGGTGACATCACCGACCCCGCCTTCCGCCGCCGTCTCGTCCAGCAGGTCGAGCGCCGCCACGGCAGGATCGACGTCCTGGTCAACAACGGTCCCGGCCCCGCGCCCGGCGCCTTCGACGAGATCGGCACGGCGGACATCGGGCGCGCCATGGACCAGAAGCTGGTGCCCTACCTCGACCTGATCAAGGCGGTGGCACCGGTCATGACGCGCCACGGGTTCGGCCGCATCGTCAACGTCGTCGGGAACATCGGGAAGGAACCCGAGCCCGCGATGTTCCTGTCCGGGCTGGTCAACGCGGCCCTCGCGAACGCCGCCAAGTACCTGGCCGGCCAGTACGCCCCGCACCACATCACGGTCAACTGCGTGCACCCCGGCACCATCAGGACCCCGCGGTTCGACCGCGCCGCCGACCACCTCTCCCGGACCGGCGGCATCTCCCGGGAGGAGGCGGAGTCCCGCCTGAAGGACGGCATCTCCATGGGCAGACCCGGGGAGGCCGACGAGGTGGCCGCCGTCATCGCCTTCCTGGCGTCCGCCGAGTCCTCGTATCTCACCGGACAGCAGATCTCCGTCGACGGAGGACAGTTGACATGCGTATAGGAGGCCCCGGGGCCGTGTTCGAGAACAAGTCCGTCGTCGTCACCGGCGCCGCGTCCGGTATCGGGCGGCAGACCGCGCTGGAGTTCGCCCAGCGGGGCGCGAAGGTGGTGGTCGCCGACATCGACGAGCCCAACGGCACCGCCTTCGTCGAGTCGCTGACGGACAAGGGCCACGAGGCCCTCTTCGTCAGGGCGGACCTCACCCGCGAGGCCGACTGCGAGCGGCTGGTCGAGGTCACCGCGGACACCTTCGGCGGCGTCGACGTCCTGGTGAACAACGCCGCGATCGAGATCACGACACCGATCCACGAGCTGCCGCTGCACGAGTGGGACAGGCTGCTCGCCACCAATCTGACCAGCATGTTCCTCTGCTCCAAGCACGCCCTGCGCAGGATGATCGAGGCCCGGCAGGGGGCGATCGTCAACGTCTGCTCGGTGAGCGGGCTGGTCGCCTGGCCCGGAATCGCCGCCTACAACACCACCAAGGGCGGCGTGATGATGCTGACGAAGTCACTGGCCGCCGACTACGCGCCGTACAACATCCGGGCGAACTGCGTCTGCCCCAGCATCATCGACACCCCGATGACGGACGTGTCGGTCGGCAACGACCTGGACGTCAAGGAACAGAAGGCGAAGCTGAATCCGCTCGGCCGCCTCGGCACACCCGAGGACGTGGCCAACGCGATCCTCTTCCTGGCCTCGGACGACTCCTCGTTCATCACCGGAGCCGCGCTCACCGTCGACGGCGGCTACACCGCCGTCTGAACGGGCCCCGGCCCGAGGGTCCGCGCACCACCGCGCACCACGACAGAGAAGCAAGAAAGCAAGGAAGCAGAGAATGCCGGACAGTGTGAACGGTGAGGCACGCGCACCGGGCGGTGACACCGGCCGGGCCGGGTTCCCCCTGCTGACCGTCCTCGCCCTGATGGCGGGAATCTTCGCGGTCGGCTCCGAGGAACTGGTGGTCTCCCCCCTCCTCCTGGACATGGCCCGGTCCTTCGACACCTCGGTGGCCGTCATGGCCCTGTCGGTCAGCGTCTACGGCGTCAGCACCGCGATCGGGGCCCTGCTCTTCGCCCCGCTCGGCGACAGGGTCTCCCGCCGGGTCTGCCTGATCTCCGGGATGGCCGTGTTCCTGGTGGGCACCCTGCTGTGCGCGTTCGCGGCCGGCCCGGGCGTGTTCTTCACCGGACGGGCCCTGGCCGGCCTGGCCACCGGCGCCTTCGTGCCGACCGCGTACGCCTTCGTCGGCGACCGGATCCCCTACGCGTACCGGGCCAAGGCCATGGGGATCATCGTCTCCAGCTGGTCCCTCTCCCTCGTGCTCGGTGTCCCCCTGGGGTCCTTCATCGGCGAGTGGGCGGGCTGGCGCTGGGCGTTCGGGCTCCTCGCGGTGCTGGGACTGCTGGTGATCTGCGTCCTGTCCCGGGTCAGCGGCGAGCCCGCCGCAGGGCCGGAACAACGGGCCGAGGAGAACACGCCCGCGCAGGGGTGGCGGCGGTCCACGGCCGAGGCGCTGCGCGCGCCGCGGGTGGGCCTGTACGTGCTGGTGACCTTCCTCAACATGCTGGGCTTCTACGGCATGTACACCTACCTCGGCAGCGCCATGCAGTACCGGTTCGGCGCCGAGGGCGGCCTGACCGGCGTCATGATCCTCGTCTACGGTCTGGGCTTCGCGACCAGCTTCGTCACCGGCAAGTGGGCCGACGGCCGCGGCAAGGAACGCGTGCTCGCCGGGCTGCTGGCCGGTCTGGTGCCCGCGCTGGCACTGATCCCCTTCGTCTCCCGCTGGACACCCCTGCTGGTGGTCTGCCTCTTCCTGTGGGGCGCCATGCAGAGCCTGGTGGTCACGCTGCTGAGCACCCTGCTCAGCGAGTGCTCGACCCGGCACCGCGGCACGGTCCTGGCCTTCTACAGCCTGGCCACCAACCTCGCCGTGGCCCTGGGCGCGGCCGTGATGGGCCCGCTCTTCACGGCCTACGGGTTCTCGGCCGTGGGGTACGTCTGCGCCGGGATCATGCTGGTCGGCTGTGCGCTGAGCGCCGTGGCCCACCGGCGGGGCGGCGACCGCGATCCGGCCCCCGCCGTCTCCCCCGGAAGCAAGGCGGTCGCGACGCATGAGAGTTGAGATCGCGCGCAGGCTGCTCGACCTGCCCCGGAGTTCCTTCGCGACGACCGCCGCCCGGGTGGAACAGCTCCTCGCCGCGGGTGAGGACGTGATCAACCTGTGCCAGGGGAACCCCGATCTGCCGACGCCCCCGCACATCGTGGAGTCGCTCCGCCGGGAGGTCCTGGACCCGGCCACCCACCGGTACCCGTCCTTCTCCGGGCTGCCGGAGCTCAAGGCCGCCGTCGCCCGGTGGTACGCCGCCGAGCACGGGGTGCGGCTCGACCCCGAGTCCGAGGTCGCCGTCCTCTTCGGCGCCAAGGCCGGGCTGGTGGAGATCAGCCAGTGCCTGCTGGACCCGGGGGACGTCTGCCTGATGCCCGACCCGGCCTTTCCGGACTACTGGGCGGGCGTCGCCCTCGCCGGGGCCCGTATGCACCCCCTCCCGCTCCTGCGGCGGAACGGTTTCCTCCCGGACTACGGCGCCCTCTCCGCCACCGTCCGCGGCCGGGCCCGGCTGATGTTCCTGAACTACCCGAACAATCCGACCGGCGCGGCGGCCCCGGACGGCTTCTACGAGGAGACCGTCCGGTTCGCCGCCCGGAACGACGTGGTCGTCGCCTCCGACTTCGCCTACGCCGGACTGGGCCTGGACGGAGCGCCCCCGCTCTCCTTCCTGCGGGCCGAGGGGGCGAAGGAGGTGGGTGTCGAGTTCCTGTCCCTGTCCAAGATGTTCAACATGGCGGGGTGGCGCGTCGGCGCCGTGGCCGGCAACCGCGAGGTCGTCGCGGCCGTCGAGGCGTTGCAGGAGCACTACTACGTCTCGATCCCGCCGTTCATCCAGCGGGCGGCGGCCACCGCCCTGACCGGCCCCCAGGACTGCGTCCGGGAGCTCTCCGGGATCTACCGGAGCCGCCGGGACGTCTTCGTGGCCGGGATGCGGGAGGCGGGCCTGCCCGTCGACCCGCCGAAGTCCGTGTTCGCCTGGCTGCCGGTGCCGGCGGGCGGGAGCTCCGCGGCGTACGCCGCCGACCTCCTCGAACGCGCCAAGGTCGCGGTCGCGCCCGGCCGTTGGTTCGGCGAGCACGGCGAGGGATACGTCCGGGTCAGCCTGCTGGCCCCGGAGGAACGACTCAGGGAGGCCGTGGCCAGGATGGCCGGTTCCCGACGACCGGAGGTGGCGTCTTGATACGGCATGTCGTGCTCTTCAAGTTCAAGCCGGGCATCGGCTGGGACGACCCCCGGGCCCTGGCGGCGGAACGCACCGCCGCCGAGGTCGGGGCCGAGGTGCCCGAGGTCCGGGACTGGAGCGTCGGACGCAATGTCTCGACCCGGGAGATCTCGTACGACTTCCTGGTGGAGGGGCTGCTGGACGACATGCAGGGCGTCCAGGACTACCTGGTGCACCCGTTCCACCAGGAGGCGATCCGGCAGTGGCGGGAGATCAGCGACTGGGTGATGGTCGACGTCGAGGTCTGACCGACCCGTGGCCCGGTCCCCGTCTCCTCAGTCACCCTCCTGGGGACGCCACTCGCCGGGCTCGGCCCACCAGAGGTACAGGGGACGCCCCTCGATCGCGCTGGTGCGGAACGGGCTGCCGCCGTCGTCGACCCGGATCGTGCCCTTCCGGTCCCCGCTGCTCCAGGAGACCTCCAGGTACCAGCTCACGTCGTGCGCCTTGGTGGCCACGTCGAAGCGGAGCACCTGGGGGTCGTCCGAGGCGACCTTGTACGGGAAGTCCCTGGCGGGCACGACCGTGTCACCGCTCTGCCCGGCCACGGGGACGACGGCGGGCTGCGCCCGGTCCAGGTCGACGGCGAAGGTCTGCGGCGTCACACCGCTGCCGCAGCCCTCGCCCATCGAGTACGCGGGCCAGGGCAGCGCCTCGGCCCGCCGCACCACCCGGACGTGCACATCGGTGATCACCACGGAGTCGGCCGACTTCCCCGTGGCCGTCAGCTCCAGCAGCATGCCGCCGCCGTCCACCCCTCCGAGCGCCCGCGCCCAGCCCCGGTGGTCCTGCGGGGCGGGCGGCGACGGCACACGCTTCGGGTCGCGGTCGAGCAGGTAGTACTGGCCGCAGGGCGAGTCCCAGTTGTACGAGCTGACGCCCACCCGCAACGGGTCCCCGGCCTCGGCCCCACCCGGTCGCGGGGCGCTCGGCGAGGGGCGGGTCGGCGCGGCGGAGGGGCTCGGGGAGTCCTTGCCGTCCGGGCTCGCGCCGGGTGAGGCGGAGCCGGAGCCGGACGGGGCGGGCCGCGCGGGGCCGGCCCCGGGGGCCGGCTCGACGGGGGCGGACTCGGGCGCACGCCCGGCCCGCCCGTCGCCGCTGCCGCCGTCGCCACCGGCCGCGAGGACGGCGACGGGTACGGCCACCGCGACGACCACGGCGGCGGCGAGCGCGACGAGCACCCGCCGCCGGCGCGCGGAGGCGCGGGGGGACGTGGTCTCCCCGGCGCCCTCGTCCCGTCCACGCGCGCCGCCGGAGCCCTGCCCGCCACCACCGAACGCCCGCCCGCCGACCACCGGTTCGCCGCCGGAGCCGGACGGTCCGGGCCCTGGGTGCCCGGCCTGTCGGTCCGGGCCGCCCTCGTCACCCGAGCCCGGCCCCTCGGCGGAGCCGGACCCACTGGGCGCGCCCGCCGCGCCCGGTCCGCCGAGGCCGCCGGCGGAGCCGGAGTCCCGGACCGGTCGGCCGGAACCGTCCGCAGGACGGCCTCCGTCACCAGAGCCCGGGCCGAGAGCAGGCCCGGGGCCCCCGCCACGTCGGGCGGAACCGTCCGCAGGACCGTCCCCGTCACCGGAGCCCGGACCGTCAGCACCGCCGAGGCCCCCGCCACCGGCGACCGGCCCCTGGACGGAGCCGGACCGGCCGACCCCGGCGTGCCCGGCACCGGCGACCGGGCCATCGGCGGAGCCGGAGTCCCCGCCCGGTCGGCCCGAGCCGTCCGCAGGGCGGTCCGCACCACCGGAGCCCGGACCCTCGGCGGAGCCGGACCCACTGGGCGCGCCCGCCGCGCCCGGTCCGCCGGGGCCGCCGGGCCCGGTCGGGCCCGCCGCGCCCGGCGTGGCACCCGCCGCGCTCGTTCCTGCGGCCCCCGGCCTAGGTGCCGGCCCCGCAGCCGGCCCGCCGCCGATCACCACCGCGCCGCCCGCGCCGGGCCCGGGTGCCGGGTCGAGGCGACCGGGCGACGGCGGCACCGGCGACGCCGACGGCGCGGACCGCGCACGGGCGCGCGCGTCGTCCGCGACGATCCACCGCCGGTGCAGCTCGATCAACTCCTCGCGCTCCGCCCCGCATACGCGCGCGAACCGCTCGACCGCCGCGAACTCCGCCGGCACGGCGTCCCCGTTGCAGTAGCGGTGCAGCGTCGACGTGCTGACGTGCAGCCGCCCGGCGAGCACGCCGTAGCTGCGCCCCGAGCGTTCCTTCAACCGCCGCAGCAGCGCGGCCAGCTCATGGGCCTCCGGTGTGGTCGCCACCGTGCCATTCCCCTGTCCCTCGGTTCCCCCGCGTCCCGGAACGGCGTTCCAGGCAGGGTCGGTTCCCGCTGGTCACCGTACCCGCAGGCGTTCCGGCGTCCCCAATGGCCCGCTCGGCGTTGCGGCCGGAACCCGCCGGCTCGCAGCCTGGTGACACGCCGCAAGGCACGACCGACCACAGACCGACCGACCACAGACCGAAGAGCACCGACACAACGGGGAGTTCCACCACATGCGTATCCACCGCATCCGCACCGCCGCAGCCGTCGCCGCCGCCATCGGCGCCCTCTCGCTCACCGCCTGCCAGGGCTCCGAGACCGGGACGCGGGACGAGGGCAAGGCGCCCGCGGCCAACGCCTCCGCCACGGAGAAGAACACGGAGAACACCGAGCAGACCCCCGCGCCGCAGGGGACCACGGGCGACGAGGGCGCCGCCGGCGGCACGGACTCCGGCAAGAGCGGCGACACCGGCACCACCGGCGCCTCCGGCGCCTCCTCGCACGGCGGGGCCGCCTCCGCCGGCGACAGCGGCAAGGGGAAGGGCGACCCCGGCCCGACCGACAAGGCGTGCACGTCCAAGACCGTCAAGGTCACCTACGCCCCCGTGAGCCGGCCGGTCAACCACGCGCTGCTCACCGTGACCAACACCGGCAGCACCGCCTGCAACGCGTACTACGCGCCCCTGCTGCGTATCGACGAGGGCCAGGCGGCCATCGCGATCGACGAGGGCAGCAAGCCGCAGGCGGTCGCCACCCTCGCCCCCGGCGAGAGCGCCTACGCCGGGATCATGCTCTCCTCGGCGGACGGCAGCGGCAAGCACGGCGGCACGGCGAAGAAGCTGGAGGTGCACTTCGCCCCGCGCAGCGGCTCCGGCTCGGTCGGCACCCCGGCCGTCGTGAAGCTCCCCTCCGGCACGTACACGGACAGCAGCACCCGCGTCACCTACTGGCAGATGGACAGGGACGACGCCCTGTCCCGCTGACCCGAAAGCGCCCCGCGCCGCCTCCTGACCCGCCGCCCCCTGACCCGCCGACCCCCGGCGGGACACCCCCGCGAGCCCCCGGCCCTCACCGGCCGGGGGCTCGCGCGCTCGGCGAACTCGCGCCCCGCGAACTCGCGCTCAGCGGATCGGGTGGGACGTCCTCCCGGACGCCTCGTCGATCTCCGTGTGCGCCTTCTGGAGCAGCTGCGAGGCCAGATCCATCAGGGCCCGCGCGCCGGCGATCTCCTCGCCGACCATGAGCTGCGGCTCGTCGGACCGGTGCCGGTTCGCGTTGCCGTGCCCCCGGTACTCCGTACCGTCGCCGAGCCTCACCATGGCGGCCGCCCTCGTCCGGTCGCCCTCCTCACGGAACTCCATCTCGATGTGCCATCCGACGAGTGTCTGCATGCGGATCACCTCCGGGCCGGTCCTTCCAGCGTCCTCCGTTCCGCCCCTGATCGCGACCCCGCGGAGCCCAGGAGCCCGGGCGACCACGCCGGGCCCGCACCTCCGCCGCGCCCCCGCTTCTTACCCGGAAGTCACATTGGTCTATACCTTGACTCGATCACGTCAATCGCGCTTGAGTGTGGGGACTACCCCCACCACAGCCCTCCCCCCGGTCAACTCCGTTGACACGCAGGGCTGTTGTGCTCAGAGGAGTGATCGAGTGCTGAGACCGATATCCCGCATCATGGCCCTGCTGACGGCGGTCCTCGTCGCCACCGGCCTCGCGGTGGCCCTGACCCCGACCGCGTCCGCCGCCTCCCCCTGCGACACCGCCCCCAACTGGCAGCAGGGCGCCTGGTACAGCGCTGGCAACGTTGTCAGATACAACGGTTCCTACTACATCGCCGAGCACGACAACCCGGGCTACGACCCGACGATCAGCACCTGGTACTGGGACCCGTACAACTGCGGTGGCGGCGGGGGCAACCCCGACCCGTCCGGATTCGTGGTCAGCGAGGCCCAGTTCAACCAGATGTTCCCGGGCCGGAACTCCTTCTACACCTACAGCGGACTGACCGCCGCCCTCAGTGCCTACCCCGGCTTCGCCAAGACCGGCAGCGACACGGTCAAGAAGCAGGAGGCCGCCGCCTTCCTCGCCAACGTCAGCCACGAGACCGGCGGGCTCGTCCACATCGTGGAGCAGAACCAGGCCAACTACCCGCACTACTGCGACTGGGGACGGCCCTACGGCTGCCCGGCCGGCCAGGCCGCCTACTACGGGCGCGGCCCCATCCAGCTGAGCTGGAACTTCAACTACAAGGCGGCCGGTGACGCCCTCGGCATCGACCTGCTGAACAACCCCTGGCGCGTCCAGAACGAGGCGGCCGTCGCCTGGAAGACCGGCCTCTGGTACTGGAACACCCAGTCCGGCCCGGGCTCCATGACCGGCCACAACGCGATGGTGAACGGCCACGGCTTCGGCCACTCCATCCGCTCCATCAACGGCTCCCTGGAGTGCGACGGGAGGAACCCGGCGCAGGTGCAGAGCCGGGTGACCAAGTACCAGCAGTTCACGCAGATCCTGGGCGTCGCCCCGGGCGGCAACCTCTACTGCTGACGCTCCCCCTGAACGGGCCGCGGGCCCGGGGCGCCCACCACCCCCGGACCCGCGGCCGACCCATGTCCGGGCCCGGCCCGCCCGCACCCCGCCCACCCGCACAGGCAACCCACAGCTTCCCCTCCCCGTCTCCGTGTCCGAGAGCGCGTTCGACCTGAAACAAACGCGCGGGCAACGGGGGTTGAGGAGGAGCCTTGATACGTGGCCGGAAAGCATGGGCCACCGCGACAGCGGTGCTCACCGTGGCGGGGGTGGCGCCCGCGGTGGCGCACGCCGCCCCGGCGCCACCGCCCGACACCCGGGCCGCCGCCCCCGCGGCACCCGGAACCGGGAGCGCCGACGGGGACAGCGCCGGCAACGGCCTGCCGCCCGGCTGGCGGATCACCGCCGACGACGGCAAGAACCACCTGGAGTGGCGCTCCCCGAAGCGCATCCCGCACGGCGACGCCCGCGTGGAGTTCCGCGCCGACGGCGATCTCGTCGGCGTCCCCGAGCCGGGGAACGACGGCCGGACCTTCCGCCTCCCCCTCGACGCGGCCCGCGCCGACGACCTGGGCGATCTGAAGAACCTCCGGGTCGAGGCCGCCGGCCGCCGCCTCGACGAGGCCCCCGGCGCGGGCGACCGCCGCGCCGCGAAGCAGCCCGCGCCGAAGCTGCCGCCCAAGCTCCCCGCCGGAGCCGTCGACCCCGGCAAGGCGGGCCCGTACGCCACCACCACCGGCGAGTACGGCCTCCCCTCCGTGAAGCTCCCCGGCATGAAGGCCGCCGTGGAGATGCGCGGCCTCGTCGTCGCCCCGAAGGGCGCGCCCGGCAAGCGGCCGATCGCCCTCTTCCTGCACGGCCGCCACGCCACCTGCTACGTCCCCGGCAAGGGCACGGACCCGACCATCGACTGGCCCTGCGCCAAGGGCTTCAAGCCGATCCCCAGCCACAAGGGCTATCTGCGCGACCAGAAGCTGCTGGCCTCCCAGGGCTATGTCACCGTCTCCATCTCCGCGAACGGCATCAACGGCCAGGACGGGGAGCTGGAGGACAGCGGCGCCCAGGCCCGCTCCTCGCTGGTGCGCAACCACCTCGCCCGCTGGGCGGACTGGGCCGCCAAGCCCGCCTCCGCGCCCGCGGGCGTGCCCAAGGGCGTCAAGCCGGACCCGTCCCGGGTCCTCCTCGTCGGGCACTCGCGCGGCGGTGAGGGCGTCAACCGCGCGGCCATGGACAGCCTGTACGCGCCGCCGCCCGCCCAGGACGGCTACCGCGGCAAGGCCCGCTGGACCATCCGCGGCCTCGTCCACATCGGGCCGACGATCTTCGCCCAGAACCCGGTCGCCGACGTCCCGTCCCTGACCATCCTGCCGGGCTGCGACGGTGATGTCGCCGACCTCCAGGGCCAGGTCTACACGGACGGCACCCGCGGGGTGAGCCGGGGCAAGGCCCTGCACAGCTCGGTCTACATGATCGGCGCCAACCACAACTTCTTCAACAGCGAGTGGACCCCCGGCCAGGCCGCGGCCCCCGCGAACGACGACTTCTGGCACGACCCGGAGGCCCCCGACCCGCTCTGCTCCCCCGGCAAGCCCGGCCGGCTCACCGCCGACCAGCAGCAGAAGGCGGGCGCCACCTACGTCGCCGCCGCCGCACGGCTGTTCGTCGCCGGTGACGACCGCGTCCGCGAACTCGTGGACGGCACCGGCCGCCGGGCCCCCTCCGCCGACCCCGCCCGGGTGGCGGCCCACGCGGTCGGCGGCAACCGGGGAGCGGGCTTCCTGCCCGACGACCCGGTGAACCCGGCCAAGGTGACCGGCGCCCGGCTCTGCGACGCGGTCGCCCCCGGCAAGTCCGCCTGCCTCGGCCAGGACGCCGTCGGCACCTCCCCGCACTTCGCGAACTGGCGCCCGGAGCACGAGGCCGGCCGCCGCGCCGTCGCCCTGTCCTGGTCCAAGCCCGGCACGGCGGCCCGGGTGACCCCCGGCAAGCCGCTCTCCGTCAAGGGCGCGTCCTCCCTCGCGCTGCGCGTCGCCGTCCCGCCGAACAGCAGCGGCACGCGGTTCGACGTGGCCGTCAAGGACGCCGAGGGCAAGCGGGCGAGCCTGGGCGGGGTCCGTGTGGACGGGCTGCCCAGCGGCGAACGCTCCTCCGCCTACTGGGCGCAGGAGGTCCGCGTCCCGCTGACCGCCGCCACCCGCGCCGGGCTCGACCTGAGCCGGATCGCGTCCCTGGAGCTGACCCCCAAGTCCCGCACCGGCAAGGCATGGCTGATGGACGCCTGGTCCTGGAAGCCGGGCACCCCGGCGGTCCAGGCCGCGCCGCTGGCCCGCGTGGACATCGGCCGGCTCACGGTCAAGGAGGGCGACTCGGGCGTCCGCACCTACAAGGTGCCCGTCCGCACCACCGGCAAGAACTCCGGCACGGTCCGCCTGTACGTCGTCGACCCTGACTCCGGCAAGGCCACCGGCCGCCTGGTGAAGGTCGGCCCGGGCGCCGCGGGCATCGACGTCAGGATCAAGGTCAAGGGCGACAAGCGGTACGGCTGGGACAAGCCCCACGACATCCTGGTCAAGGCGGTCCGGGGCACGGTCGTGGGCGCGGACTCGGGCGGGGTGACCGCCGAGAACGACGACCCGATGCCGAAGATGACGGTCAAGCCGGTGGCCACCGACGTCACCGAGGGCAAGCCGCTGACCTGGCGCGTCTCCCTCTCGGCCGCGGCGGACATCGAGATGTACGCCGCCGCGGAGCTCGTCGCCGTCCCGTCCGGCCGCCCGGCGCTGTCGACGGCCGACGTCGACCAGGAGTGGCTGTCCGACCTGGTGGAGCGCGTCCCGGACCCGGCGGTCCCGCTCTCCCGGGTGGCGTACCCGAGCATCTGGCTCGCCGTCCCGCCGGGGAAGACCTCGACCGAGGTGACGATCCCGACCGTCCGTGACCGGGCGAAGGAGCCGGCCGAGTACGTCCGCCTCCAGTTCGCGAACGACGAGGGCAAGCCCCTGGGCAAGCCGCGGGAGGGCACGGTGCGCGACGCGTCCTAGCCCCCGGACTCACGGGCTCACGGGCCACGGGGCTCATGGTCCCGTGGCCACGTCCCGTGGCCTTACGTCCGCCCCCGGGTGAAGGCGCACCACACCACCTTGCCCGGGTCGCGCTCGCCGACGCCCCAGGTGTCGGCGAGCGCGGCGACCAGCAGCAGCCTCCGCCCCGACTCGTCCTCCTCCGGCCGGGTTCCGCCGGGCGGGGCGAGCGCGGGCCGTCCGTCCCCGCTGTCGTGCACCTCGACGCGGAGACGGCGGCCCGCGTCCTCGTTCAGCAGCCGCACGAGGTAGCCGCGTCCGGGCGGGACCCCGTGGACGAGGGCGTTGGTCGCCAGCTCGCTGACGCACAGCAGGACGTCCCCGGCCCGCGCCCCCTCCCAGCCCCAGGCGTCCAGCGCCTCCCGCGCGAACTCCCGTGCTCTGCCCACCGATCGGCGCTCCCGGCGGCAGAACAGCTCGCGCAGCGCCTCGTGTTGCATCGTCGTATCCACGCGGCCGAGCCTCCCGGCGGGAGCGCCCGCGGGGGCAGTGCGCCCACCCGTACAACTCTTCTGTACGGGCGGTACGGGCGTAACGTACGGCCACCTCGGGGGAGTTGAGCGGGTATGAGCTCCAGGAGACGCCGCAAGAACGCCACGGCCATGCGCATGCTCGGCCGCCAGCTGGCCCGCTTCCGCGAGGCCGCCGGCCTCACCCAGCGCGCTCTGGCCGCCGAGTTCAACCTCGCGGAGGAGACGGTCGCCTCGATCGAACAGGGCCGCCGCACCCTCAAACCCGACCTCGCCGACCGCTTCGACGACCGCCTCGACACCAAGGGCGCGCTCTCGGTCGCGGTGGAGAACATGCCGGAGGTGGACCTGATCCCGGCGTGGGCGGAGGAGTTCCTCGACCGGGAGGAGGAAGCTTTGGCTCTGTCGTCGTACGAGAACCAGGTGGTCCCGGGCCTGCTGCAGACCGAGGAATACGCGCGGGCAGTGTTCGCCAGCCGCATCCCGGTCATGGACGCCGACGAGATCGAGATCCAGACGGAACGCCGTCTGCGACGCCAGCGCATCCTGCACTGCACGCCCCGCCGCAGCCTCAGCTTCGTCCTGTGGGAGGCGGTCCTCCATGTCCCCCTGGGCGGACCGGATGTCCACCGGGAACAACTCGCGCACCTGCGTTCGCTGACCGAACTACCGGGCATCGCCTTGCAGGTGATGCCGCTCAGCCACACCACGCACCCGGCGCTGGACGGCGCGTTCGTCCTGCTGGAGACGCCGGATCACCAGCATCTGGCGTACACCGAGACACAGCGCGGGAGCCGACTCATCTATGACCCCGACGAGGTCAGCATCCTCACCCAGAAGTATGCGATGCTGCGGACACTGGCCCTCGATCCCGATGACACCAGGGGCCTGTTGGATCGGCTGGTAGGAGAGAGATGAGTTCCGCCCTGACGTGGTTCAAGTCGAGCTACAGCGGCAGCGAAGGCGGCAACTGCCTCGAAGTCGCCTACGACTGGCGCAAGTCGAGCCACAGCGGAAGCGACGGCGGCAACTGCGTCGAGGTGGCCGCCCACCCCGCCGCCGTCCACATCCGCGACTCCAAGGTCCCGGCGGGGCCCGTCCTCACCCTGCCCCCGTCCGCGTGGGCGTCCTTCGTGGGCGGCCTGACCGGATGACCGGCCCGGCCGGCCGCGTGGTCGGCGACCTCACGGTCTCGGCCGACGGCTACGCGGCCGGGCACCACCAGACCGAGGACCGCCCCTTCGGCGACGACGGCGGCGACGGCTCGGGCGCGGCGCTCCACGCCTGGATGTTCGACACCCCGGACGAGAACCGCGCCGAGCTGGCGCGGCTCGCCGCCCCGAAGGCGTTCATCATGGGCCGCAACATGTTCGGCCCGGTCCGCGGCGCGTGGGACCGCCCGTGGGACGGCTGGTGGGGCCCCGAACCACCCTTCCACGCCCCGGTCTTCGTCCTCACCCACCACGCCCGCGAGCCCCTGCGGATGGCGGGCGGCACCACCTTCCACTTCGTCACGGACGGCATCACAGCGGCCCTCGCCCACGCCCGCGAGGCGGCGGGCCCGGCCGAAGTCGGCGTCATCGGCGGCGCGACCACGCTGAACCAGTACCTGGCGGCGGGCCTCATCGACGAACTCCGCCTCCACATCGCCCCCTTCACCCTGGGCACCGGCACCCGCCTCTTCGACGGCGTCCCCCCACTCCGGCTGGACCAACTCTCGGTCCGGGCGACGAGCCGGGTCATACACGTGACGTACGGCGTGGTGCGCTGAGGAACGCTCCGCTCCCTACGCCCTCTCTTCCCTACACGAACGGATACGACCATCAAGAGGAGACGCCGGGACGCTACGAAGGCCATTGCGCCTCACCCCACGCAACCTCAAATTCACTACGAGAGATCACCCTGGCTCGAAAATCCGGCTGCTGATTGACTTCATCGATCGACTCCAGCCTGATTTCACTCAAACCAATATCCGAGCTTTCGTGAAATTCATCGGATTTAAGGCTCGCCCGATCCCTGTACTGCTGAACCTTCCGCGTCTCGTACCGAACTTCATCAATCTCGCTAAAAATGACGATCGGTTCCGATTCGAATTCATGGATCCACTCGACTCGCCAGTATTCCATCCGTCAGCTCTTTCCGTGATTGACAATTCTTCCAGTAAGGTCAAGATTTTCATTGTTCAGGATTACATAAACATCAGGACGCTCCACAGAGCGCATGACCTCGAGGCCACGGACGTCTATCTCGAAGAAATGAGTGAATTTATGCCCGGCCCATGGGACGCGTACGAACGCATGCGAGAGTTGGCCTGGCGTCTTCGTCCCAGGCTGAATGTCCGATAGATACTGCCCATCACCGAAGCGCGCATCTTTGGGGTTGTTCGCCTTACGCGACGGCCACATCTCCCCACTCTCCAGAACTCCGTTATATCCACCCTCGTTCGTGTAGTGATACAGCGACCCTAGATCCTTTTCCGGGACTCTTTCAAGCCGATAGGGACACATGTCGGGAGCGAGCCCCAGAGGGTCGCTGACGGTATGCGGATTGCTTACGTAGGCCGTCGGGTTCGGGTGAGTGACGAGTCCTAGCGGATCACTACTCAGGTATCGAGCAGATAGGGGGTCATAGGTACGATGAAAGTTGTAATGCAGGCCCGTCTCGCGATCGAAGTACTGCCCGGGAAACCTCTGCGGTACATACGCAGTTGCGCCCGCACTCCATGCAGTGAGGCCCCACAGGGTGGACCGCACATGCCAAGCAACGTGATTCCTCTCGTCAATTAGTTCGACAGGGGAACCAATGAGGTCAGTCGCAACAGAGAGAAGGCGCTCTCGGGATACATCGCGTGTCCTGGTGGCACAGATACGCTCGTACTGCACTAGCGCGCGGCTATCCTTGTGCTCCCATGTGAGCGTGACCACCGTTGGCCCAGATTCCGACGCGGACGTTTGCTCGGCCAGCAGAGCGCCGTCCCACGTGAACACCACCTCCTCCGTGACCGACTCCCCGTCGCCCCCCAGTCGCCGCTTCGCGATCCGCCGCCCCAGGGCGTCATAGGCGTAGCGCCAGACCACCCCCTCCGGGGTGGTCGCGGACGTCATGCGGTCCTCGGCGTCCCACTCGTAGCGCCAGGTCGCCGGCTTCTGCGAGAGGCGGGGCTTCTGGCGCAGCGTGATGCGGCCGAGCGCGTCGTGTTCGTAGCGGACGCGGCCTGCGCGGGTGATCGTCGTGCCGGTGTACTCGCGGGGGCCGACCGCCTCCTGGCCCGGGTGGTCCGCGGGCCAGGAGGCGTCCGTCTGGTTGCCCGCCGCGTCGTAGGCGTAGCGCTCGGTCCAGTTCGCCGCGTGGACGGCGGTGACCCGGCCGATCGGGTCCAGGTCGAAGGTCTTGGTGCCGCTCAACTGGTCGGTCAGGGAGACCGGATGGCCGTCCGCCCGATACGCGTAGTCACGGCGCTGGATGCTCCGCCCCGCGACCCCCGTCACCTGCTGGCTGGTCAACCGCCCGAGCACGTCGTACTCGTTGGTGAAGGTGAGGGTGTCGCCGATGCGGCGCGCGACCTCCTGCCCCGCCGCGTCGTGCTCGAAGGTGATCGTGCGGCCCGCCGTGGTCAGGGAGTTCCGGCGGCCCGCCGCGTCGTACGTCCAGGTGCTCACCGCGCCCGTCGGCGTCGTCCGGCTCAGCCGCCGGCCCAGCGCGTCGTAGGTGTAGGAGATCGTGCGCCCGTTGACGGTCTCGGAGACGAGCCGGCCGTACCGGTCGCGCAGGAAGGTCACCGTCGCGTCCGGGTTGACCGCCTCCGCGAGGCCGTCGGTGAAGTCGTAGGAGAAGGTGGTGACCTTGCCCGCCGCGTCCTTGCGGACGACCCGCCCCAGCTCGTCCCGCTCGTAGCGGATCGTCTGCCCGAGGGCGTCGGTGCGGGCGACGAGGGAGCCCGCCGTGTCCCGCTCGTAGGTCAGCAGCCGGTCGTCGAAGTCGGACTCGGATATCAGGCGGCCGGCCGGGTCGTAGGCGTAGTCCCAGGTCAGACCCTGCGGATTGCGCACCTGGGTGAGGCGCAGCTCATGGTCGTGGGTGAACTCGTACCGCACGCCGTCCGGGCCGGTGCGGGCGGTCAGCAGGTCGAAGTGGGTGTACTCGAAGCGGGAGACCTGGCCGAGCGGATCGCTGTGGGCGACGCAGTTGCCCTCGCCGTCGTACGTCCAGGACTGCTCCGTGCCGTCCGCCTCGATGCGACGGGCGAGCTTGCCCTCGGTCGTCCACAGGAAGCGGGTCTCACAGCCCCCAGGGGGTCGGTGATCGACGACGGGCGGCCGAAGGCGTCCCGGGTGACCCGGGTGACCGCGCCCAGCGGATCGGTGATCTCGACCGGCAGCCCCGCCGGGTCGCACCGCACCCGCGTGGTGTTGCCGAGCCCGTCCACGGCCGAGGTCAGACGCCCCGCCTCGTCGTAGGTCCAGCGGGTGACCGTCCCGTTCGGCGCGAGGGCCTCGGTGCGGTTGCCGCGCTCGTCGTACGCGTAACGGACCACCGTACGGTCGGGGTTGACGATGCGGACCGGCAGCCCGAGGTCGTTGTACTCCGCCTCGGTGCCCCGGCCGTCCGGCCGGACGGCCGTCAGCGGGCGGCCCGCGTCGTCGTAGGTGAAGCGCGTGGTCCGGCCCAGCGGGTCCGTGCGGCGCAGCAGCCGGTTGCGGTGGTCGCGCTCGTACCGGGTGACGGACCCGACCGCGTCCGTCTCCTCGACCACCTGGTGGGACTCGTTGATCACATACCGGGAGACCGCGCCCGAGCCGGTCGTGGTCGTCGTGACGCGCAAACCCGTGTCCGGGTGCGGGTCGCCGTAGTCGATGTGCAGGGTCACATGGCCCGCTTCGCCCTGCTCGGCGACACAGCGGTCCCGGTCGTCGTACGTGTAGTCGTAGCGGCTGTCGTTGGTGTCGGTCCACGAGGTGACCCGGCCGCGCTCGTCGTACGTGAACCGCAGCGGAAGGCCGGAGGAGTTGACGACCTCGGTCAGATGGCCGTCGGTGTAGCCGTAGCGCAGGATCGATTCATCGGTTCCGCCCGCCGCCGCACCGGCCAGGGCGAGCGCGGTGATGCGTCCGGCGTCCGTGGTGAGCACCAGGCGGTAGCCCGCGCTGTGGACGATCGCGGTGGGCGCGCCGTCCCCGTCGTACTCGAAGGTGATCCAGTTGCCGTTGCGGTCGTCGACCTGGGTGAGCAGGGCGAGTTCGCCAGTGTGCGGGGAGAAGTGGAGGACGCGGCCGCTGTCCGGTTCGGTGATCGTGTAGTCGCCGTCCGGGGAGCGGTCCAGCGGGCAGGGTTCGCCGTGTGTCGGCAGCACCGGCACCCCGGGAGCCGGGTGCGGATAGGCGAGCAACCGGCCGTCCTCGCGGACGAAGACGACTCCCTCCGCGTCGATCTCCAGTCGCTGGTCCGCCGTGGACGCCCAGGACGGCCCGAACCAGCGGCCGGACCGGTAGTCGGAGGCGACGCGGCGGCGGAAGGCCAGGGCCAGGGCGCCGGGCAGCACCAGGTCCGTCTGCGGCAGGTACATGACGCCGGTCGCCAGGTCGATCGGGTCGGTGTTGCCGTTCTCGACCGCGTCCTCCGGGCGGGAGGGCTTGGCCGGGTCCTCGACCGCCTCCCTGGAGGGGGTGCGGCCGGCGGGCGGGCCGTCGGGAGCCCCGTGCCGGGCCGCGTTCTTCATTCCGGCCGTGGCAAGGCCCTTGACCGCGCCCGCGCCCTTGGTGCCGATCGCTTCAGGGATGAGACGCCCCCAGAACTCGGTGGGGTCGCTCTTGAACGCCTCCCAGGCGTTCTTCAGGGCGCGGTCGGGGTTGGCGGCGGTGGAGACGAGGCCGGCGAGCGTCATGTTGACGCCCTTGTAGTACTCGGCCGGGTGGGTCAGGTTGTAGCCGTCGATCGGGTTGACCGAGCGGACGAAGTTGATGAGCCCGGCGGTGCCCTGGACGATGCCGCCGGTCAGATGGAGGCTCTCCACGCCCATGGCCAGGGAGTAGTCCATGACCTCCAGCTTGAGCTTGTCCCGCCCGGTGGGTTCCTTCGGGGCGTGGGCCATCGCCGCGGTGACCGCGCTCCTGGCGATGTCGCCGGCCTCGTTGCGGGCCCGGCGCGCGTCGCCCAGGATCTCCCGCGCCCGGGCCCGTTTCGCCTTCCCCGGGTCGGAGAACTGGCCCGGGTGCGGCAGCGGACTGTCCCCGTTGCGGGCGGCGTTGTAGGCGTCGACCTTCTTGTTGTACGCCTCGACCGCCGACTTCGACGCGCTCTCGCCCTCCTTGAACAGGGCGATGGCCTCCCGCGCCTTGCCCTGCGCGGTGACGACCGCCTTCGCGTACGTCTCCAGCGCCTTCGCCGCGTCCTCGAAGGCGTCCGCCGCCCGCAGCCAGTCGGTGGGCAGGGGCCGGAACCTCTCCCGGAAGGTGTCGGCCGCCTCCCCCTTCCAGTGACCGGAGTCGAGCTTCTTCATCCCGCCGCCGACCAGGTCGAACGCCTTCTGGAAGTCGCGCAGGTTCTTCACCGTCGCGGTGATCTTCTCCGGCTTGCCGTGGACCAGCTCGTCGGCCTCCTCGCTCTGCCCGAGCTGCTTCTCCCCGACCTCCGCACCCAGCGCGGACGCCTTCTCGTCACCCCAGTCCTCGACCGCCTCCGCGACCCCGTCGTAGCCGTAGTGCCGCAGCCCCTGCCCGGCCTTGTCGGTCGCCCAGTCGACCCCCTCGCCCAGGGCCTCCTTGCCCTTGTCGATCCCCGCGTCGACCACGTCCACGGCCTTGTCCAGGCCCTTGCCCGCCAGATCACCGACGATCCCGAAGTCCGGCATCAGCGACTCTCCCCCCAGCGCGGCTGCTCCGCCTGGTCCACCGTCGCCTGGTCCGGGGCGAGCGTCTCCTTCAACTGCTCGTCCATCGCCTCACGCAGCTTCGGATCGAGCGCACCACTGCGCTCCATCGAGTCCAGCAGCGCGTCCTCCACGTCGTACGCGGTGTTCCGCCACGTCTGCTCGACCTCCTGGTGCGCCTCGGAGAACGACTCACGGCTCCAGTCCGCGTTGTCCCACACCTTCTGGTCCCGGACGGTCTCCCAGCTCATCCGCTTGACTTCGTCCTCGGACAGATGCGGATTCCCGTTCAGGGAGTTCACCCCGACCTTGATCGAATCCTTGACGTATCGTTCCTGCTCCGCATAGGAACCGGCGGACAGACCCACCCCCTGGGCGAACGCGTTCCCCTTCAACGTCAGGGCCCGCACCCCCCACTCCCACCGGTCACAGAACGTCCCGAACGCGGACGTCAGCCCGCCGTGCCCCAACTCCAGCCCCGACAGGGCCAGATCGGAGAACCCCCGCCCCACCGACGCCTCACCGATCATGCCGAGGTCCTTCAACTCGGCATGCGCCAGATCGATCCCCTTCGCAATGTCCGCCAGCCCCGACGAAGCCGCCGCCAGCTCTCCCTGCTCCCCGCCACCGCTCACCGCGCACCCCCGAGATCCACCGCCACACCCTCCGGCACGATCCCCGCCACCGGCGGAAACAGCCTGCCGTCCGCACTGCCCGCGTCCAGCGCCACACCACCCGGCCCCGGCAGCAACGGCACCATCGCATCCAGCAGCCGCGCGCCCAGCACCGTCCGGTACGGCCACTCCCGCCCGGCCTCACCCCGCGCCACCGCGAACCGCGCCAACGCCTCCTCGTCCGAGAACGCACAGATCCACCGCACACCCCCGAAGTCGGCCGTCCAGAGGCTCCCCAACTCATCGAACGGCACCAGCACCGCCGACCGCCGG
Source organism: Streptomyces sp. NPDC005805 (assembly GCF_040630445.1). NCBI lineage: Bacteria > Bacillati > Actinomycetota > Actinomycetes > Kitasatosporales > Streptomycetaceae > Streptomyces > Streptomyces sp. NPDC005805. The sequence goes on along the minus strand of NZ_JBEXXN010000006.1, from coordinate 28,511 downwards.
AACTCCCCCAATACCCGCGCGAACTCCCGCCGCGCGGCCACCGGATCGACACCCCCCGGCGCGGGCCCACCAGGCCCGGGCCCGTCCGGCTCCAGGACCGGCTCCGGCACCGGCCCACCCGGCGAGGGCCCGTCCGACTCCGGCGCGCCACCCGCCCCCGCCGACACCCCCGCCAGATCCTCCAGCCCCGAACGCCGCCGCCCCGCTATGTCCCCGTTGTCAGTCACCCCCGCATGCTGCCAGCCCCCCGTTTCCACAAGCAATCCGGAAACGGGGGGCCTGCGAAGGAGTGGCGGAACGGCCGGATCGCGCTCCTGGGGGGCGGGGGCAGGTTCCTACAGGTGGACCAGCAGCTCGCCGTAACCCTGGAGGGACACCGAGTCGAGCTGCGCCGGCTCCGACGCCAGGCGGATGTCCGGGAAGCGGGTGAACAGCCGTCGCAGCGCGACCTCGGTCTCCAGCTTGGCCAGACGGGAGCCCAGGCAGTAGTGCGCGCCGTAACCGAAGGCGATGTGGTCCCGGTTGGTGGGGCGGTGGATGTCGAAGTCGTCGGGGCGCTCGTGGTGTGACGGGTCGCGGTTCGCGGCGACGGTGGAGGCGAGGACCGCCTCGCCCTTGCGGATCTCGGTGCCCGCCACCGTGATGTCGTCCGTCGCGTACCGGAGCACGATGTGCCGGATGGGCGAGGTGAAGCGCAGGCCCTCCTCCACCACGCGGACCCAGGTGGCGTCGTCGTCCAGGGCCTCGCCCGCGAGCGCGTCCGGGTGGGTCAGCAGGGCGTACGAGGTGTTGGTGATCGCGTTGATCGTGGTCTCGTGTCCGGAGATCATGATCAGGAAAAGGGTCTCGACGAGTTCCTGCTCGCTGAGCCGGTCGCCGTCGTCGTGGGCCTCGACGAGCGCGGTGGTCAGGTCGTCGCCCGGCGCCCGGCGCTTGTCCTCGACCAGCTTCCCGAGTGTGCGGTAGACGTCCGCGACGGCGTGTCTGATGTCCGCCTCGGGGTCGGCGCTGTCCTGGGGAATGGTCATCCGGTTGAACTGGGTCCGCAGCCCCGCTATCACGCTCCCCGGCGCGCCGAGGACCTCGCAGATGACCCGGACGGGCAGCGGGAACGCGAACAGCTCACGCAGATCGACCGGTTCGCCGTCCCGGGCGGCCGCCTCCAGCCCGTCCAGCAGCTCGTCCGTGATCTCGGTGATGCGCCCGCGCAGCGAGTCGATGGGCGCCCGGGTGAACGCGCCGCCGGCCAGCCGCCGCAGGCGCCGGTGGTCGTCACCGCCCGCGTGCAGCATGCTCGCCCCGCGGACCAGGGCGATGAGCTCCCAGTTGTCCGGGACGGAACCGTCCTGGAGCCCTGTCCAGTACGCGGGGTCCTTGGTCAGCCGCGGATGGGTCAGGACCTCGTGCGCGACGGCGAGGTCGGTGGCCGCCCAGGACGGGACGTCGCCGGGGAGGGTGACGGGGATCAGCCGTCCCTGGGAACGGAGTTCTCTCGCTTCGTCCACGGGATGCGCGCTGGGGGAGATCGCGTATCGGCCGGATCGGTGGTTCACAAAGGCTCCAGTGGTCGGGTAACTCGGTTGGTGTCAGACCGCGTTGGCAAGGTGGGGCGAGCCGGCGGCGGGCTGCCCGAGGACGGACGCTGCCACACGGGCCGCCCTGCGGGTATCCGGGATGACACTGCCCACAAGGGCATGGGGAAGAATCCTTTCTCTTCACGTTGTGCGCGCCCGGGGAAGGCGCCATGACGAGGGACCGACGGGGGACGGCGAGGATGCACGGTCGTGACGGGCACGGACACGAGAAGAAGGACCATCAGGCACGCGACGCCGACCTGGTGCGGGAGATCCTGGACAGCACACGCGTGGCGCGCGGCATGACCATGAAGGCGCTGGCCGAGGCGATGGAGATCACGCCGCGCACCCTGCGCAACTGGCTCCGGGACCCGTCCGGGCTGACCGGCAGACGGATCGAGCGCCTGGCGGATGCCCTGGACATCAGCGCCGAGAACCGGGCCAACCTCCGTCAGCTCCTGGTGGCCCGGCCCGAGCCCGCCGGGGACCCGGGCGAGCCTCCGGTGCTCACCGTGTACCGGCGGCTCATCGACGGCTCCGCCCACCCGGCGATGATCACCGACCACACCGCCGAGAACTTCCACATCAACGCCGCGTTCCACGACCTGTTCGCGCCCGTGGCCCCGCACCGGTTCGCCTCACCCCTGAAGAACGGCCTGACCTACATCCTCTTCCATCCGCACGCGGCCGACGTGCTCGGCGACGGGAGCCCGGAGTCCTTCCGGGAGTACTGGCTGATGCCCGCCCTGGCGCACCACCTCGCCGCGCTCCGGCTGCATCCCGGGGACGCCAGACTCCGCTGGGCCGAGCGGGAGATCCGGAACCGGCCCAGGGTCCGGCGGGCCTACGAGGCTCTGCCCGAGTGGATCGTCCGCAACGGGGACCTCCATGTGAACAGCACCCCCCGGCCGTTCCGGGATCCGCGGACCCGCCGCCCGAGGACGGTGAACATCGTGACCGAGGGCCACCACGGCTACCAGCCCTTCACTCTCACCCACACAACCTGGGTACTCGACGGCGAAACGGAGCATCCCGGACGCGGTCAGAATCCAGGGAGGGCCGAAGCCGGCACGGCGGTAACGGCGGCGGGGAACGCCGCCAAGTCAGCGGGATGTCAACCCTGTTGCTGCTCTGCGGCGCCCTGAAACGGCGGGCTATGCTGACGTCCGCTCAGGATCTTGCCCGTAGCCGAATCGAGGCCACGACCGCCGCCCACGGCCCCGGCCGTGCACGGAACCCCCGGCCAGGAACGGGCGCCCCTTCCTCCGGAGGACACAGTGACCGCCCATCCCCCGATATCCAGCGTCCCCGGCCCGCCTCCCGGCTGCCCGGCACACGGCGGGACCTTCCCACGGCGCATCCACGAGGAGACCGAGCCGGCGCGGATGTACGAGGAACTGCGCCGGGAGCACGGGCCGGTGGCGCCCGTGCTGCTGCACGGGGACATCCCTGCCTGGATCGTCCTGGGCTACCGGGAGAACCTGGAGGTCATGCGCACGCCCAGCAAGTACAGCCGGGACTCGCGCGTCTGGTCGGCCTTCCGGCAGAACCAGATCGCCCCGGACTCCCCGCTGATGCCCATGGTCGGCTGGCAGCCGCTGTGCGTGTTCGCCGACGGGGAGCCCCACGCCCGGCTGCGCGGCGCGGTCATCGACGGTCTCGGGCAGTTCAACCGGCGCGGTATGCGCCGGTACGTCACCCACTACACCCGTGAACTCGTCAACTCCTTCGGCCCGGGCACGGCGGACCTGGTGCGCGACTACGCGGAGCCGCTGCCCATGCTCGTCGTGAGCCGGCTGCTCGGCATTGCGCCGGACGAGAGCCCCTCGCTCGTCGAACCCACCCTGGACCTCATGCGGGGCAGCGAGACGGCGGCGGAGAGCAACGACCAGGTGACGCGGGTCCTTCAGCAACTGGTCGCGGAGAAGCGGAGGAAGCCGGGGAACGACCTGGCCTCGCGCCTCATCTCGCACGAGGCCGCCCTGACCGAGGCGGAGATCGTCGAGCACCTCAGGCTGACCCTGGTGGCCGCCCACCAGAACACCAGCAACCTCATCGTCCACACCCTGCACCTGGTGCTCACGGACAACCGTTTCCGCGGCGGGCTCTCGGGCGGCCGGATGACCATGCCGGACGCCCTCGAACAGATCCTCTGGGACAAGCCCAGCATCGGCGTGATCCCCGGCCGCTGGGCGACGGGCGACACGACCCTCGGCGGCAAGCACATCAGGGCCGGCGACATGCTCCTGCTCTGCATCGCGGCGGCCAACGTCGACCCCGACCAGCGCCCGGACCTCAGCACGCCGATGCACGGCAACCGGTCCCATCTGTCCTTCGGCGCCGGTCCGCACGAGTGCCCCGGCGGGGACATCGGCCGCGCCATCGCCGACACCGGCATCGAGGAACTGCTCGCCCTCCTCCCCGACCTCTCGCTGGCCGTTCCCGAGAGCGAACTCGGCATCACGGCGAACTGGCTCAGCAGCCGGACCGCCACGCTCCCGGTCGAGTTCACGCCGCCGGCCTCGCAGCGACAGGACCCCGCGGCCGCGCGGACACCCGCCGCTCCGCTGCCGCCCGCCGCGGCGCCCCCGGCGCCCGCACCGGCCGCGGCGGCGCCCGGGCCCGGCCGCCGGCGCTCGTGGTGGTCGTCCATCCTGCGCTAGAGCCTGCCCGGCAGACAGGTACCAGCACCGACAGGTACCAGCACCGACAAGCGGAGGCGGTCCCGGACGGGACCGCCTCCGGTCATGACACCTCGCCGTCCACGTCACCGCCGAGGTCGCACAGCGAGGACTCCAGGGCCCGGCGCTGCGCGGGGCTCAGCCGGGGCAGCAGCTCGCCGAAGCAGTCCTCGCCCCCGACCCGCAGGCCGTGCAGCGCGATGCCCGCTCCGTACTCGGCCCGGCTGAGCACCGGGTAGTAGCGGTAGGCGCGCCCGTCCGGAACCGAGGCGACGAACTCCTTGCGGCTGAGCTTGTCCAGGACCGTGGAGACGGTGGTGTAGGCCAGCTCCCGGCCGCGGTCCCGCAGCAGCTCCCGCATCTCGCGCGTGGTGACGGCCGCGTCCGCTCTCCAGACCAGGTCCATCACCGCAGCTTCCAACTCCCCCAGTTCGCGCCTCATGCGGTCACCCTAGGAGCGCGACCGGGTGCGCCCGATGGGAGCGGAAGCGAATTTTCCGCCCGCTTGCGCCTTTCGGCCGGGCCGTTCCGCGCACCGGCGTACCGCCCCCGCGCGCGCCGGCGACCACGGGACCGCAGCCCGCTTCTCCCGCCCCGCACACGCGACTACTATCCGGGATAGTTGATCGTTCGAGGGCACGCGTCCCCCACGCCGGCCGCCCTCCCGGCACCACCGGCGGGCCCGCCGCCTCCTGGAAGGACCACGAGTGTCCCTGGAAACGATCCCCCTCGCCACGGGCGGGGTGCCCGGCCTCGGCCATGTCCCCCGTCTCCTGCGCGACCCCCTCGCCGTCCTGAGGTCCCTCCACACCGAAGGACCCGTCGTCCTGCTGAAGGTCGGCACCATGCCGATGGTGTACGTCACCAGCCCGGAGACCGTGAACGAGGTCATGGTCAAGAAGGCGCGTTCGTTCCGGAAGGGCCGCCTCTTCGACCGGGTGAGCGAGCTCGTCGGGGAAGGGCTCGCGAACAGCAACGGGTCCAAGCACCTGCGCAACCGGCGCCTGATGCAGCCGATGTTCTACAAGGAACGGCTGGCGGGCTACGCGGACGTGATGAGCGGACGGGCGCGGTCCCTCGCGGACTCGTGGCACCACGGCCAGGAACTCGACGCGAACGGGGTGATGGTCACATACGCGATCGAGACCCTCGCCGCGACCCTGTTCGCCGCCGACATCGGCCGGCCCGCCGTCCAGTCGGTGCGCGAGGACCTGCCGGTCATCATGCGGAACATGCTGCGCAGGGCGCTCGCGCCCACATGGATGGACGCCTGGCCCATATGGAAGGAGTTCAACCGCTCGGCCACCAGAATGCGCTCGGTCATCGACGACGTCATCACCCGCACGCGTGCCGCCGACCCCGAGGGCCGGCCCGATCTCCTCTCCCTCCTCCTGGCCGCCCGGGACGGGGACGGTGTCGGCTTCACCGACGAGGAGGTCCGCGACGAGCTGACCACGATGCTCTTCGCCGGCTCGGAGACGGTCGCCTCCACCCTCGCCTGGGCCCTCCACCACCTCGCGCTCAACCCGGACGTGGAGCGGGCGGTGCTCGACGAGATCAAGACCGTGGTCGGCGACCGGCCGGTCGCGTTCGCCGACGTCATGCGGCTGCCCACGGTCACCCGGGTCCTCGACGAGACGATCCGGCTGCACGGCGTCGTGACCCTGATGCGGCGCTCGACCGAGCCGGTGACGATCGGCGGGCACGAACTCCCGGCGGGCACCGAGGTCCTCATCAGCCTCTACGGCCTGCACCGCCACCCCGGCCTCTACCCGGACCCCGAGCGCTTCGACCCGGACCGGTGGCTGCCGGAGCGGGTAGCGGCCCGCCCGCGCGAGCACGCCCTGCCGTTCGGGGCGGGCAACCGGCGGTGCATCGGGGACAGGTTCGCCTGGATGGAGGCCGTCATCACCCTGGCGACCCTCCTGCCGCGCTGGAAGCTCGTTCCCCGGCCCGGGGCCAGGCCGCCGACCGAGGCGACCGCGTCGATGGCCCACCCCGACCGGGTGGAGATGGTCGTCCACCAGCGCGACGCGCACTGAGGCGAACCGATCCGCCGCCCCACCGGGCCGGGACCGTACACCGCGTCGCCTCAGCGGCGCCCGGACCCGTCCGGCGGGGTGATGGTGAACGACGGTTCCGGCAGCCGGAAGCGGACCGGCCCGCCGGCCGTGGCCGTACCCCGCATACCCCGCACCGGAGGGAAGTCGGCGTCCAGAACCAGGGGCAGGCCCGTGTGCGTCCGGCGGATCTCCCCCACCGGAAGCCGCAGCCGCAGGCCCGGCAGCCGCTCCAGCAGCCGGTCGACGACCGCGTCCGCGATCAGCAGGGCGAGCCCCGCCTCGCTCTCCGGGGGACCGGTCCGGGCCTGGTCGCCCGGCGCCCGCCCGGAACCCTCGCGGCCCGGACCGGGCAGCTCCAGCATCAACCGCCCGGTGATCAGGGCCGTCGCCGTGTCCGCCGTGATCACCACCAGGTCGTAGACCTCGTGCGCCAGCGCGTCGGGGCGGGCGTCCGGACTGTGGTGCAGCATCCAGGACACCAGGTCGGGCCCGGGCGACACCGCCTTCTCCGCGACCAGTTCCTCGATCAGCCCGTGCAGGTCCCGCGCGGCCCGTTCCGGATGCGGCGACTGCCCGGCGGTCAGGGCCGTGACCGACTGCCGCATCCGGTCCGCGTACCACTCGTCCGCCCCGAGGAAGCCCTGCATGCTCAGCGCCGGCAGTGGCACGGCGATCCGGACCATCAGGTCCGCCCGCCCGTCGGGGGCGAAGGCGTCGACGGCCGCGTCGGTGATCTCCTGAACGAACAGCGGGGTGCACACGCCGAGTTCGCCCAGGGCACGGCGGGTGACGGATGAGGCAGGCACAGAACCCTCCACGGTTACAGGAACCCGGACGGGATCGTCACCTCCCCGGCGGCCCGCGTCGGCCGGGGCGGAAATCTCGTTTCCCCCCGGTGGGCGGCACCGGGCGGAATCACGATGATGAGGTCTCGTCACGGGACCCCGCAGAGCGCACCAGGGAGGGAGCAGCACATGAGATCCGCCGTGCCCAGCGCGGAGAGCACCCCCGCCACCGACCGCGCCCTCGCCGCGTTCCTCCGCGCGCGGGTCGCCGAGGCGTCCACCAGCGGCTGCTCCGCCGAGCGCAAGGCCCTCGCGGGGGTCCGGGCCGTGCTCGACGAGTTCGAGGACAAGCACCTGAGCGCGCACGAGTCGCCGATCGACGACTACGTCGTCGGGCAGATCGACGCGCTCCGCTGGGCGCTCCAGTGCGTCGCCGCGGCCGCGTTCTCCCACCACCCGGCGCTGCCCGGGGTGCTGCGCCCGCGGCCCGCCGACGCGGCGTAGCCCGCGCCCTCGGGGCACGGCGTACGGGGCCGGGGCCCGGGGGCCGTCAGCCCACCGGCACCAGTTCCGTGTCCCTGACCTGGAAGACCTGCCGGGCCTCGCCCACACTCACCCGATCCACCGCCGCCTCAAACCTCAACTCCAGGAAGGGGCCCAGCCCTTCCAGGCCGGATGGCGTGAAATCGACGGTCAGCAGATTTCCCGGATCCGCCTGCCCGATCGTCTCCAACCGCACGCCCGACCAACCGAGTTCCCCCCGGTCCCAGGTCCGCAGCCGGTGGTCCACCTTCGGCGGCCGCACCCGGCTGATCTGCAGCCCGGACCGCCTCCCGTCCAGCCGCAGCCGGGTGCACCGGCAGTACAGACTCCGCAGCGGATGCAGCTGCACATGCCGGTGCGCCCGCAGCACGAGGGACATGGGCGGCGTGAATCGCCTGCGGAGCGCGGGGGCTATTCGCACCCTCACCCGGGCCGCGTAGGAGTCCGCCTCCGCGACCTCCATCTCGAACCGGTCGCCCTCCGCGCTGGACAGGCCAAACACAGCCACGACTCCTTCGCTTGTGATGTCTGCGGCGGGGCCGTTGATCACCCCTATACCAGGAAACATCACGCTCGGCACCAACTCGACCACGGAAAGCCAGTGTTGGCCGAAAACCGACGGGCCGAGGCGGTCACCGGCCCCGAAGAGCCTCCGGGCCGGTCGCCTCAGCTCCCCCCGCCCAGCCCCCGCGCCGCCTCCGTCGCCCAGTACGTGAGGATCATGTCGGCGCCCGCGCGCTTGATGCCGAGGAGGGATTCGGCGATGGCGGCCTCGCGGTCGATCCAGCCCTTCTCGGCGGCGGCCTCGACCATCGCGTACTCGCCGCTGATCTGGTAGGCGGCGACCGGGACGTGGGCCGAGTCGGCGACGCGGGCGAGGACGTCGAGGTAGGGGCCGGCCGGTTTGACCATGACCATGTCGGCGCCCTCCTCCAGGTCGAGGGCCAGCTCCCGCAGGGACTCGCGCACGTTGGCCGGGTCCTGCTGGTAGGTCTTGCGGTCGCCGGTGAGGGAGGAGCCGACCGCCTCACGGAAGGGGCCGTAGAACGCGGAGGAGTACTTCACGGCGTACGCGAGGATCGACACGTCCTCCTTGCCGATGGTGTCGAGCGCGTCGCGGACCACGCCGATCTGGCCGTCCATCATGCCGCTCGGGCCGACGACGTGGACGCCCGCGTCCGCCTGGACCTGGGCCATCTCGGCGTAGCGTTCCAGCGTGGCGTCGTTGTCGACGCGGCCGTCCGCCGTGAGGACCCCGCAGTGGCCGTGGTCGGTGTACTCGTCCAGGCACAGGTCCGACATGATCACCAGCTCGTCGCCGACCTCGGCCCGCACATCCCGGATCGCGACCTGGAGGATGCCCTCCGGGTCCGTGCCCGCCGTGCCGAGGGCGTCCTTCTTCGCGTCCTCCGGCACGCCGAACAGCATGATCCCCGCGACGCCCGCCTCGCGCGCCTCGACGGCCGCCTTCCGCAGGGTGTCCCGGGTGTGCTGGACGACCCCGGGCATCGCCTGGATCGGGACCGGCTCGGCGATGCCCTCGCGGACGAACGCGGGGAGGATCAGGTCGGCCGGGTGCAGCCGGTTCTCGGCGACCATGCGCCGCATGGCGGGGGTGGTCCGGAGCCGCCGGGGGCGGGCACCGGGGAAGGATCCGTACGCAGTCATACGGGCCACGCTACGCCCGTCACGGGGCCGCGATTACCGACAGCCCGTCGGGGAGGGCCGGCCCCCCGCCAACCAGCCGCCCCCACCCGGACAGGCCCCACCCGGACAGGCCCCACCCGGGCGGGACGCCCCCGCCCCGCCCGGACAGCACACCCCCGTCACCGCTCCGCCCGCACCAGCCACGCCGACGCCGCGTACCGCACGCCCTCCGGGGTCAGATGCGCCTCGATGTCGGCCCGCAGCGCGGCCAGGCAGCGGGCGCGGGCGGCGGCGTCCAGTTCCTCGACCATCCACGCCATCCGCCCCGCCATGAACGCGTACGCCCGCTCCACCTCCCGCCCGAAGCAGAGCGGCGCGTCGACGCCCTCCACCCGAGGGGCCCCGAACCCGGCGGCGGTGAGCACGTCCCGCACCCGGTCCGGGGCGGCCAGCGAGAACGGGCCGGGCTCGCCGGGGCCCGGGACCGGGAACTCCCGGCCCTCCGCGGCGAGTACCCGCCGCACCCGCACGAACCACTCGTTGCGCGCCGCCTCCTGCCACACCAGCAGCACCAGCCGCCCGCCCGGGCGCAGCGCCCGGCGGATGTTGCCGAAGGCGGCGACCGGGTCGGCGAAGAACATCGCCCCGGCCCGGCTGATCGCCACGTCGAACGCGCCCTCGGGGAACGGGTGGACCTGCGCGTCGGCCTGCTCGAAGCGGACGGTGTCCAGCCCCTCGCGCGCCGCCTGCCGCCGGGCGACCGCGAGCATCGGCCCGGACAGGTCCACGCCCAGCACCGTCCCGCCCGCGGTCAGCCGGCCCGCCGCGCGGGAGGTGAGCCCGGCGCCGCAGCCGATGTCGAGCACGGCCTCGCCGCGCTGGAGGGCGGCGGCGTCCAGGAAGGGGCCCTGGAAGGCGTGCAGGCTGCGGTCGAAGTCCTCGGCGTGCGCGGCCCAGAACCCGCCCTCGTCACCGTCCCAGGCACGGGCCTGCTCCGCGTTCCCCGGGTGGACGACGCCGACCCCGGGCCCCGCACCCGCACCCGCACCCGCACCCGCACCCGCACCCGCACCCGCACCCGCCGGATCGTCGACCCCCGCCGTGCCCTCGCCCATGACCGTCACCGTCCGTTCCTCGCGGCCGCCGGGCGCACGCCGCCCGGTGCGCTCCTGCCTCCGGTGTACGCCCCGGGGGACGCCCGTGTCGACCACCGCCCCGCCCGGGAAACGCCGGAAGCAGCGAGGGCGGGCCGGAAAACGCCCGGGGGCGGGCCGGGATGATCCCGGCCCGCCCTCGCGGAAGCCACCAACCGACCGGCCCTCAGGGGGTCATGTCGTCGTACGCCGCCTCCGGCCGCCCGGACGCCGCTCCGACGGACGCGTCACATGCTCGCCCGCCTCGACCGCCGCCGCCCGGCGCGCCGCGCCGAGCTCCGCCAGCGCCTCGGCCAGCCGGGTCACCGACGGCTCCGGCGACAGGACGTCCACCCGCAGCCCGTGCTCCTCCGCGGTCTTCGCCGTCGCCGGGCCGATACAGGCGATCACCGTCACGTTGTGCGGCTTGCCCGCGATCCCGACCAGGTTCCGCACGGTCGACGAGGAGGTGAAGAGCACCGCGTCGAAGCCGCCGCCCTTGATCGCCTCCCGGGTGTCGGCCGGCGGCGGCGAGGCGCGCACGGTCCGGTACGCGGTGACGTCGTCGACCTCCCAGCCCAGCTCGATCAGGCCCGCGACCAGGGTCTCGGTCGCGATGTCGGCGCGCGGCAGGAAGACGCGGTCGATCGGGTCAAAGACCGGGTCGTACGGCGGCCAGTCCTCCAGCAGACCGGCGGCCGACTGCTCGCCGCTCGGCACCAGATCCGGCTTCACACCGAAGTCCACCAGCGCCTTGGCGGTCTGCTCGCCCACCGCGGCGACCTTGATGCCCGCGAAGGCGCGGGCGTCCAGCCCGTACTCCTCGAACTTCTCGCGCACCGCCTTGACCGCGTTCACCGAGGTGAAGGCGATCCACTCGTAGCGGCCGGTGACCAGGCCCTTGACCGCGCGCTCCATCTGCTGCGGGGTGCGCGGCGGTTCGACGGCGATCGTCGGGACCTCGTGGGGCACCGCGCCGTACGAGCGCAACTGGTCGGAGAGCGAGGCGGCCTGCTCCTTGGTGCGCGGGACGAGGACCTTCCAGCCGAACAGCGGCTTGGACTCGAACCACGCGAGCCGGTCGCGCTGCGCCGCCGCGCTGCGCTCGCCGACCACGGCTATGACCGGCTGGTGGCCCTCGGGCGAGGGGAGGACCTTCGCCTGCTTGAGGGTCCCCGCGATCGTGCCGAGGGTGGCGGTCCAGGTGCGCTGGCGGGTGGTGGTGCCGGCGACCGTCACGGTGAGCGGGGTGTCGGGCTTGCGCCCGGCGGACACCAGCTCGCCCGCGGCCGCGGCCACCGTCTCCAGGGTGGTGGAGACGACGACGGTGCCGTCGCTCGCACCGACCTCCGTCCAGCAGCGCTCGCTCGCGGTGCGCGCGTCGACGAAGCGGACGTCCGCCCCCTCGGCGTCGCGCAGCGGGACACCGGCGTACGCGGGCACGCCGACGGCGTTGGCGATGCCCGGCACGACCTCGAAGGGGATGCCCTCCGACGCGCAGGCGAGCATCTCCCGGCCCGTGTCGGTGTCCAGGCCCGGATCGCCCGTCACCGCACGGACCACCCGCTTGCCGCCCCGCGCGGCCTCCATGACAAGATTGGCCGCATCCCTCAGGACGGGGATTCCGGCGGTCGCTGACGCATCGTCAACAACCGTCAGCTCAGGCGTGCTTACGCCCGCCCGGGCATGTCCGCGCACGACGTCGAGCACCGCGGGCTCGGCGATCAGCACATCGGCGTCGGCCAGGGCTTCGACGGCACGCAGGGTCAGCAGACCCGGGTCGCCGGGACCCGCCCCCAGGAAGGTGACGTGCCCGGGCGCCGCGAGGGCCGGATGGTTCGAGGTGGTGGGGCTCAAAGTGCTCGCTCCCCCATAAGACCGGCCGCACCCTTGGCGAGCATCTCGGACGCGAGTTCGCGACCGAGCGCGATGGCGTCGCCGTGCGACACGGGTACGGGACCGGTGGTGGACAGCTGCACCAGCGCGGAGCCGTCGGTCGTGCCGACGACGCCCCGCAGGCGCATTTCGGTGGCTTCCCGGCCGTCGTCCAGGAGGTCGGCGAGCGCACCCACGGGTGCGGAGCAGCCGGCCTCCAGGGCGGCGAGCAGGGCACGCTCGGCCGTCACGGCGACCCGCGTGAGCGGGTCGTCGAGCGCGGCGAGCGCGGCGACCAGCCCGGCGTCGGCCGCCGGGCACTCGATCGCCAGGGCCCCCTGGCCGGGGGCGGGCAGGACGAAGTCGACGGACAGCAAGTCGGTCGCCTCCTCGGCCCTGCCGATGCGGTTCAGTCCGGCAGCGGCGAGCACGACGGCGTCGAGCTCCCCGTTCCGCACGTATCCGATCCGGGTGTCGACGTTGCCGCGGATCGGCACGGTCTCGACGTGCAGCCCGTGGGAGCGGGCGTACGCGTTGAGCTGGGCCATGCGGCGCGGCGAACCGGTGCCGATCCGGGCGGGCCGGCCGGCGGTGGACGCGGCCAGCTCGTCGAGGGTGAGTCCGTCGCGGGCGACGAGCGCGTCGCGCGGGTCCTCGCGGGGCGGGACCGCGGCGAGGGCGAGGTCCTCGTGCTGCGCGGTCGGCAGGTCCTTGAGGGAGTGGACCGCGAAGTCCACCTCCCCGCGCAGCAGCGCGTCGCGCAGCGCGGCGACGAACACGCCCGTGCCGCCGATCTGCGTCAGGTGCTCGCGGGAGGTGTCCCCGTAGGTCGTGATCTCGACGAGCTCGACGTCCCGGCCGGTGGCACGGCGCACCGCCTGCGCCACCTGTCCGGACTGGGCCATGGCGAGTTTGCTGCGCCTGGTCCCGAGCCTCAGTGCCCTCTCGGTCATACCCGCCCTCGGTTCTTGACGTCTGCGTCGTTCAGGTCGGCCCGGCTGACGGAGGCGACCGTCTCCGGGTCGAGGTCGAAGAGGGTCCGCAGCGCGTCGGCGTACCCGGCGCCGCCGGGCTCGCTGGCGAGCTGCTTGACCCGCACGGTGGGCGCGTGCAGGAGCTTGTCCACCACGCGCCGCACGGTCTGGGTGATCTCGGCGCGCTGCTTCTCGTCGAGGCCGGTGAGGCGTCCGTCGAGGCGGGCCATCTCGCCGGCGACCACATCGGCGGCCATGGTGCGCAGGGCGACCACGGTCGGCGTGATGTGCGCGGCGCGCTGGGCGGCGCCGAAGGCGGCGACCTCGTCCGAGACGATGGTGCGCACGGCGTCGACGTCGGCGGCCATGGGGGCGTCGGCGGACGCCTCGGCGAGCGACTCGATGTCGACGAGCCGGACGCCGCCGAGGCGGTGGACGGCCGCGTCGATGTCGCGCGGCATCGCGAGGTCGAGCAGCGCGAGCCGCACGGGCCCGCCGTCCGCCGCCGCGCCGGTGCGCGCGGCCGCGGCGGAGTGCGCGGCGGCGCGCGCGGCGTTGTCCACCCACGCGCCGTGCTGCGCGAGCGCGTCCACGGGCAGATCCTCCAGCCCGAGCGGACACTCGGCCCCGGCGAGGGCAGCGGGATCGCCGACCCCGAGGTCGTCACCGGCTCCGCCGAGGGGGGTGGTGTCTCCGGTCACGGGGGTGTCCACTCCGGGGGCGGCGTCGGCACCGGTGTACGTTCCGTTGCCGGCCAAGCCCGGCCCGCGCCCCGCGTCGACGCCGGTGACGCCCGCCGCGCGGGCGTCCGCGCCGGGGGCGCGGCCCGTGCCGGGGCGGGTGTCCGCAGCGGTGGCGGTGGACGTGTCGTTGCCGCCCGCGTCCGGACCAGCGGCATCACTCGCGAGGCCCGCGCCGGGGGCGGTGGCGGCAGCCACCGCCCGGGCGTCCTCGCCAGTCGGCCCAGCCGGGCGCGGGTCCGTGCCGAAGGCACCCGCCGGGCCGGAGCCGGACTGCGTGTCCGCGGCGGGGGCGGTTCCGTTGCCGGCCGCATCGAGGCCGGAGGCATCACCCGCGCGCGGGTCCCCGCCGGGCAGCCCGGCCACGTCGGCGGCATCGCTCGCGAGGCCCGTGCCGGGGCCGGCGAACATGCCGGTGCCCGCCGCGCGGGCATCCGGGCCCGCCGCCGGACCGCCGGAACCGGCCTCACCGGGAGCCGAGTTCGTGCCGGTGAACGTTCCGTTGCCGGAGGCGCCCGCCGCGCGGGCGTCCAGGACCGCGGCCGGGCCGGAGTCGGGCCGCGTGCCTGCGGCTGCCCCGCCGGCCTCCGGCGGGGCCGGTTCCGGCACGCGCCCGTCGCGGGCCGCCAGGGCCGCGAGGCGGGCGACGACGCTGCCCTCGGGGGCGCGCAGGTCGGCCGCGGGGAGGGCGGCGGCGTCCACGTCGACGTGCTGCGCGAGCGCCGACGCCACCGCGTCCGCCGTGAGGACGAGACCCGTCGCGCCGGTGCACGAGACGACCACGTCGGCTCGTGTCAGTTCGTCGGGGACCGCCGACATCCGGACCGCGTGCGCCCGCAGACCGCCCGCCGCCGCGGCGAGCACCGCCGCGAGGCGTTCCGCGCGCTCCGGCGTGCGGTTGGCGATCACCAGCTCGCGCACACCGAGCCGCGCCAGCGTCGTCGCGGCGAGGGAGGACATCGAACCGGCACCGATGACCAGCGCCCGCTTGCCCTCGGCCCACCGCTCGACCGGTTCGCCGGCCGCGAGCTGCTCCAGGCCGAAGGTGACGAGCGACTGGCCGGCGCGGTCGATGCCGGTCTCGCTGTGGGCGCGCTTGCCGACCCGCAGGGCCTGCTGGAACAGGTCGTTGATCAGCCGCCCGGCGGTGTGCAGTTCCTGCCCGCGCGCCAGCGCGTCCTTGATCTGGCCGAGGATCTGGCCCTCGCCGACGACCATCGAGTCCAGCCCGCACGCCACCGAGAACAGGTGGTGCACGGCGCGGTCCTCGTAGTGCACGTACAGATAGGGGGTCAGCTCCTCCAGCCCCACCCCGCTGTGCTGCGCGAGAAGCGTGGACAGCTCGGCGACGCCCGCGTGGAACTTGTCCACGTCCGCGTACAGCTCGATGCGGTTGCAGGTGGCGAGGACCGCCGCCTCCGTCGCGGGCTCCGCGGCGAGGGTGTCCTGCAACAGCTTGACCTGCGCGTCGGCGGGGAGCGCGGCCCGCTCCAGCACGCTCACGGGAGCGCTGCGGTGACTGAGTCCGACGACCAGGAGACTCATGCCGGCATCACGGCGGGCATGTCCCCGTCAGGTCCCTTGCGGGTCGCCGCCGCCTCGGTCTCCTCGCCGGCCTTCCGCTGCTCGTGGAAGGCGAGGATCTGGAGCTCGATGGAGAGGTCGACCTTGCGCACGTCCACCCCGTCCGGCACGGACAGCACGGTGGGCGCGAAGTTGAGGATGGAGGTGACACCGGCGGCGATCAGGCGCTCGCATACCTGCTGCGCGGCCCCGGCGGGCGTCGAGATCACGCCGATCGAGACGCCGTTCTCACTGATGATCTTCTCCAGCTCGTCCGTGTGCTGGACGGGGATGCCCGCCACGGGCTTTCCGGCCATCGCCGGGTCCGCGTCGATGAGCGCGGCGACCCGGAAACCACGGGAGGCGAAGCCGCCGTAGTTGGCCAGCGCGGCGCCGAGGTTACCGATACCGACGATCACAACCGGCCAGTCCTGGGTGAGCCCCAGTTCACGGGAGATCTGGTAGACGAGATACTCGACGTCGTAGCCCACACCACGCGTCCCGTAGGAGCCCAGGTACGAGAAGTCCTTGCGCAGCTTCGCGGAGTTGACGCCCGCGGCGGCGGCCAGTTCCTCGGACGACACCGTCGGCACGGACCGCTCCGACAGCGCTGTCAGGGCGCGGAGGTACAGCGGAAGCCGGGCGACGGTGGCCTCGGGGATTCCTCGGCTACGGGTCGCCGGTCGGTGATTTCGGCCAGTTGCCACGGTGCTCCTGCGGGATGAGCGAGGCTGCAGGCGGCCGTGAGTCCCATGACCGCCCCGTCGAATGCAGGCTATGTCTTTGTGAACGCGTGCACAAAGATTGTGTCCAGTTTGTCCGTGCAAAGTGACCGGGCTCACGCGTTCCGGGGCGCCGATCCCGGAACCGCGGACCCACCTCGCCCGTACCGCTCCCAAAGGGCGCAAAACCGTCCACACTCCCCACGATGACGCCCCCGAGACCGCCGGATCCACCTCACTGTGCCCTGTCCGCGCCCCCGCCGACAGCCCCCGGACGGGCCCGGCCGCCGGACTCCATCGGGCCTCCAGGAGGTGTGGCGTCACCCTTCCGGGGACGCCCGCCGCGCACCGCCGGGCGCCCGGCTCACTCCTCCAGGGCCCGTCGCAGCCGCTCCCCGTCCACCCGCCAGAAGGTGTGCTGCTCGCCGTCGACGAGCACCACCGGGATCTGCTCCCAGTAGGCGCGGTGCAGTTCCTCGTCCCGGGTGATGTCCTTCTCCTCCCAGGACGCCCCCGTCCGCTCGCAGACCGACGCGACCACCTCCCGGGCGTCGTCGCACAGATGGCAGCCGGGCTTGCCGATCAGCGTCACGACACGCTCACCGGCCTTCTTCTTCGTACGCCGCAGCAGAGGGCTCATGCCCCCATTCTCCCCGCCCCGGCCGGCGCCCCGCCCAAGGTCGTGTCCGGACCGTCCCGCCTGGTTCGCGGCGTCCGGCACGCACCGGACGCCGCGAACCCGCCCTCCGGGCGAACGGCGCGACCCTCCGGACACTCCCAAGGCCCGCCACGGGCCCGGGCGGTGGCGGACGCCGCGCGGCCCGGCCGCGTAACGGCGCCGACGCGGACTGTTCACGCCACCGCATCCCGGCGGGTCCGGAGGCGGCCGGCGGACTGGCTATGCTCACGACATGGCCGCTCTGGGATGGCTCACCCCCCGCAGGCGCTCCGCCACCGCGCGCAGTGTCCTGGCAGGCGAGGCCGCAGCCGAGGCAGCACGCAAGTCCTCGCAGACGATCGAGGCCCTCCAGGAACTGGAGGGCGCACCGGCCGAGGGCACGGGAGAACCGGAGTTCCCCGTCGCCGGCGACGAACGCGCCGCCGCCTTCTTCGACCTCGACAACACCGTGATGCAGGGCGCCGCGATCTTCCACTTCGGCCGGGGCCTGTACAAGCGGCAGTTCTTCCAGCGCCGCGAACTCGCCCGCTTCGCCTGGCAGCAGGCGTGGTTCCGGCTCGCCGGCGTCGAGGACCCCGAGCACATGCAGGACGCCCGCGACAGCGCCCTGTCCATCGTCAAGGGCCACCGCGTCTCCGAACTGATGAGCATCGGCGAGGAGATCTACGACGAGTACATGGCCGACCGGATCTGGCCGGGCACCCGGGCCCTCGCCCAGGCGCACCTGGACGCCGGGCAGAAGGTGTGGCTGGTCACCGCCGCGCCCGTGGAGACCGCCACGATCATCGCGGGCCGCCTCGGGCTGACCGGCGCCCTCGGCACCGTCGCCGAGTCCGTCGGCGGCGTCTACACCGGCAAGCTCGTCGGCGAACCGCTGCACGGCCCCGCCAAGGCCGAGGCGGTGCGCGCCCTGGCGGCCGCCGAGGGCCTGGACCTGTCCCGCTGCGCCGCGTACAGCGACAGCCACAACGACATCCCGATGCTCTCCCTGGTCGGCCACCCGTACGCGATCAACCCGGACACCAAGCTGCGCAAGCACGCCCGGGAACGGGACTGGCGGCTGCGGGACTACCGGACCGGCCGCAAGGCGGCGAAGGTCGGCATCCCGGCCGCGGCGGGCGTGGGCGCGCTCGCCGGGGGAACGGCGGCGGCCGTCGCCCTGCACCGCCGGCGCCGCTGACCCACCGCGGCCGGGGACCCACCGGCCCCGGGCCGCCCGACCGGGCGGGGCCCCGCCGTCAATCGCGAGCCGCCCCCATCAGCCCCGGGGTCACGACCCGCGCGTGTCGCCGGGCGATCCGGTCGTCCTTCCCCCGTAAGGCCACGGCCAGTCCCGTTGCCTCCGCGTGGGCACAAGCAGCCCCCCGACGAAACAGATTCCGAAGCGATCCGATCAACAATCGGTCACCGATCCTTCCCTGATCCGTCACCAAGGCACAACAGAAGTGTCGGAAACGGCGATTTTGACAACTGGGTGTAGCACGCCCTGCACGAAGCGTTATTCTCCTCAGACGCATGACGGACCCCACCGGTCATCACGACGGGTGAAAGGTCCAGCACAGCTCGTGATGGAAGCTCTGCCTCTGGGAGTCCCGTGTACCCACACGTCGGGGTTGACGCCTCGGGCCTGGCTACGCTGCGCGCAGCGGTCCTCGACCACCTGCGCGGCCTCGTCCCCACCGCGTACGCCGTCCCCGCCTTCGCCACGCCCGTTCCCGCCGCCGGCGGCCCGGTCGGGCCCTGCTACGCCCTGGCCGACCGCGTCGGGACCGGCCCCGCGCGCACCGCCGTCACCGACTCGCGCGCCGCCGGCGAGGGGCGCGCGGTCGCCCGCAGAGGCCGCCACAGCGCCGGAGGCTCCACCACCGCCCGCCGCCCCTCGGCGGACAGCGACAGCGCCCGGATGATGGAGCTGGTCGAACGCGCCCAGGCCGGCGAGGCCGAGGCCTTCGGCAAGCTGTACGACCAGTACAGCGACACCGTCTACCGGTACATCTACTACCGCGTCGGCGGGAAGGCGACCGCCGAGGACCTCACCAGCGAGACCTTCCTGCGCGCCCTGCGCCGGATCTCCACCTTCACCTGGCAGGGCCGGGACTTCGGCGCCTGGCTGGTGACCATCGCGCGCAACCTCGTCGCCGACCACTTCAAGTCCTCCCGGTTCCGGCTGGAGGTCACCACGGGCGAGATGCTCGACGCCAACGAGGTCGAGCGCAGCCCGGAGGACTCCGTCCTGGAGTCCCTCTCCAACGCCGCCCTCCTCGAAGCCGTCCGCAAGCTCAACCCCCAGCAGCAGGAATGCGTCACGCTCCGCTTCCTCCAGGGCCTCTCCGTCGCCGAGACCGCCCGCGCCATGGGCAAGAACGAGGGGGCGATCAAGACCCTCCAGTACCGCGCCGTGCGCACCCTCGCCCGGCTGCTGCCCGACGACGCCCGCTGAGCCACCGCCGCCTCCCCGCCTCCCCCCACCGACCCCGTCCCCAACTCACCTTCGGTGACGCCCCGATGACGCACTGGTCCGATCATCTTTCGCGCGTAACCCAACTGCCGCGCCGCTCGTTGTGCGGATTGCAGGCTCCCTGTGGACACGCCATGCCCGCAGCCACTCACTCGTTCGTGTGGTTGCGCTCAAGGCGTGCAACCCTCCAGACCCTCAGGGGAGTCGACCGTCATGACGAGAGGAGGTGCCGCCAGTGATCGCGAACGTTTCGGCACACCGGCGGGCGAGCGCCTTCGCCCAGGCCCTGGAAGACCGGGCGGCCGAACAGCCCCGCGCATCGGTCGAGGAGACCGAGCAGGACCGGCTGTTGAGCCTGGCGAACGGTCTCGGCGAGCTGCCGAGACCAGAGATGGACCCCGAGGTCAAGGTGGTCCAGAGAGCCCAGCTCGTGGCCGCCATGGAGGCGATGCTCAAGGACGGCCCGGTCGCCGAGGGAGGTGCGTCCGCGGGCCCTACGGTGCCCGAGCAGCGGACCCACGGCCGCGGCGCCCATCGGGCCTCCCCGCTCCGGAAGTTGCGACCGAGGTCCCGCTGGTCCAAGGGCCTCGCGGCCGGCGGGCTCACCGTGGGTGTGGCCGCGGGAGCGTTCAGCGGCGTGGCCGCTGCCAGTTCCGACGCCCTCCCGGGTGACTCCCTGTACGGGCTCAAGCGCGGCATGGAGGACTTCAAGCGCCAGCTCGCCGACGGCGACGCGGACCGGGGAGAGCTCTACCTCAACCAGGCGTCCACCCGGCTCGGCGAGGCCCGGCGCCTGATGGAACGGGACCGGGCGGGCAGCCTGGACCACGAGTCCCTCGGCGAGGTCCGCCGCACGCTCACCGGCATGCGGCACGACGTCACCGAGGGCCACCGCCTGCTCAGCGCCGCGTACGAACGCGACGGCTCCCTCGGCCCGATGGCCACCCTCGACTCGTTCTCCCGCGCCCACCGCGACACCTGGGACGGGCTGCGCGACCGGCTCCCCGTGCAGCTGAACGACGTCGGCGAAGAGGTCAGCTCGGCCTTCGACGCCATAGAGGAAGAGGTCGGCCCGCTCGAATCCCTGCTCCCCCGCCCACCCGTGAAGGAGCACCGGGGCCCGCAGAGCCCGGGCACCACCCCCGAGGACTCCGACCGGTCCACCGGTCCCGGCCGCACCTCGCCGTCCACCCCCGAGCAGGACGGCGACCGCACCGGCCAGGACAGCAAGCCCCGCCCCTCCGGCTCCAGCTCCGCGCCGCAGGACGAGGGCCTCCTCGGCGGAAACACGGGCGGCCTGCTCGACCCGCCGTCCCAGGGCACCACTCCGGCCCCGTCCGGCAAGCAGTCGGAGCCCCCGGTCCCGGACGTCACCATCCCGCCGCTGCTGCCGGGCATCCTCCCCGGCCTCGGCCTGGAGGCGGACGACCAGTAACCGGCGGCGGCCGGAAACGACGAAGAGGGGCGCTCCCGGCCGGGAGCGCCCCTCTTCGTCGCTGCTTCAGGCGCGCTGCTCTGCGCGCAGGGCGTCCTAGAAGAACACCGACCGCCGCTGCACCAGCAGCTTGTAGAGGGTGTGCTGGATCTGCTCCCGCACCTGGTCGGTCAGGTTGAACATCAGCATCGGATCCTCCGCCGCCTCCGGCGGATACCCGTCCGTCGGGATCGGCTCCCCGAACTGGATCGTCCACTTCGTCGGCAGCGGCACCGCACCGAGCGGCCCGAGCCACGGGAAGGTCGGCGTGATCGGGAAGTACGGGAAGCCCAGCAACCGCGCCAGCGTCTTGGCGTTGCCGATCATCGGGTAGATCTCCTCCGCGCCGACGATCGAGCACGGCACGATGGGCACCCCGGCACCGAGCGCCGTCGACACGAAGCCGCCCCGGCCGAACCGCTGGAGCTTGTAGCGGTCGGAGAACGGCTTGCCGATGCCCTTGAAGCCCTCCGGCATCACCCCGACGACCTCGCCGCGCCGCAGCAGCCGCTCCGCGTCCTCCGCGCACGCCAGCGTGTGCCCGGCCTTCCGCGCCAGCTCGTTCACCACCGGCAGCATGAACACCAGATCGGCGGCGAGCAGCCGCAGATGCCGCCCGGCCGGATGGTTGTCGTGGACGGCGACCTGCATCATCAGCCCGTCCAGCGGCAGCGTCCCCGAGTGGTTGGCCACCACCAGCGCCCCGCCCTCGGACGGGATGTTCTCGATGCCCTTCACCTCGACCCGGAAGTACTTCTCGTACATCGGGCGCAGCAGGGACATCAGCACCTGGTCGGTCAGCTCGGCGTCGAAGCCGAACTCGTCCACCTCGTAGTCGCCGGTCAGCCGGCGGCGCAGGAACGCGAGCCCGCCCGCGACCCGCCGGTCCCAGGCCCCGGCCGCACCGGGCTCCGGGGCCGGGGTCGCGTTCGCGTTCGCGTTCGCGTTCGCGGGACCGTCACCGGCAGCCGCCCCGGCCGCCTGCTCGGGCAGCGGACTCACCACCGCCTCACCGGACCGCTCCCGGCCCGTCCGCCGCTTCTCCCCCCGGGAGAGCCGCCCGGCGCGGCCCGCGGCCGCCTCCTGGCCCGGCTCGGCCGACGCCTCGCCGGACGCGGCCCGCTCGGTCGCGCGGCGCCCGGAGCCGGGCCGCCGCCTCGCCGGGCGCGCCGCGCCACCGCGCGAACGGTCGTCGTCGAAGGGAATGACCTTGGCGTCCGCCATGGTTGGCTGTGCTCCTTGTCCGGGCCTGTCGGGCTTCGCGCCGCCGTTCACCGGCCGCTCGTCATCGGGCGCTGCTCATCGGGCTCCGTGCCGGGCCGCGCCCACGGGCGGCAGCGCCCCGCCGCCCTCGGGCGCCAGGGCGGCCGCCACCTCGTCCACGGCTCTCGCCACGGCCTCCGGCGGCAGCAGCCCCGGCCCCTTGCCGCGCGCGAAGTCCGCGAAGGTCTCCGCCGTGCTGTACCGGGGCTCGAAACCCAGGGTCTCGCGCATCTGGACGGTGCTCACCACCCGGCCGTGGGTCAGCAGCCGGATCTGCTCGGGCGAGAAGTCGGTGACGCCGACGGTCCGCAGCGCGGACCCGACCCAGGTGACCGCGGGCAGCAGCACCGGCAGCGTCGGCCGCCCCAGCCGCCGCGCGCACTGCGCGAGGCTCAGCACCCCGTCGCCGGCGATGTTGAAGGTGCCGCTGTTCAGGGTCCCGCGCCGCGGCTCGTGCAGGGCGATGCGGAGCACGTCGATCACATCGTCCTCGTGGACGAACTGGAGCCGGGGGTCGTAGCCGAACACGGTCGGCAGCACCGGCAGCGAGAAGTACTCGGCCAGCGGCGAATCGGCGCACGGGCCCAGGATGTTGGCGAACCGCAGCACGCACACCGCGACGTCCGGGCGCCGGCGCGCGAACCCGCGGACGTACCCCTCGACCTCCACCGCGTCCTTGGCGAAGCCGCCGCTCGGCAGGGACTTGGGCGGGGTGGTCTCGGTGAAGACGGCCGGGTCGCGGGGCGCGGAGCCGTAGACACTGGTGCTGGACTTCACGACCAGCCTCTCGACCGTCGGCGACTTCTGGCAGGCGCCCAGCAACTGCATGGTGCCGATGACGTTGGTCTCCTTGACCGACGCCCGGCCCCCGGTGCCCAGCGGCGTGCCCGTGACGTCCAGGTGCACCACGGTGTCCACGGCGTGCTCCGCGAGGACCCGCGCGATCGCGGGCATCCGGATGTCGGCACGGACGAACTCGGCCCCGCCGAGCGGCCGCCCGGGCGCCACGGCGTCCACACCGATCACCCGGTCCACCTCGGGGTCGCGCTGGATGCGGCGCACAAGACGGCCCCCGAGCGGCCGGGCGACACCGGTGACGAGCACGACCTTGCCCAAGATCAGCGCCTTCCCCTAGGTGGTCTCGTCACCGTAGCGCGTCGTTGTTGCGCTGTGATGACCGCGCGGCGCACTTTTGCCAGGACCTTCCTTTTCACGCCCCTCATGCCCCGCGCGCCGCCCGGCGCCGGTCGGTCCGGAACCGGCCGCCGGGTCGTACGCGACCGGCCCCGGACGCACCTCGGCCCTCCCACCGGCGACCGGTGGGAGGGCCGAGCAGCGCACTGGCGCCGCTTACTTCTTGTTGCGACGCTGAACGCGCGTGCGCTTGAGCAGCTTGCGGTGCTTCTTCTTCGCCATCCGCTTGCGCCGCTTCTTGATAACAGAGCCCACGACTACCCTCGCTCACTTCTCGGAACATCTCCGCGCCAGCGGAGATCGGTGCGGGGCGTCTGGGCCCACACGACCTACGTCGGCCTAGCCTACCCGCCGCCGGGTGAGGGACGTAATCCGAGGGCGATCCGAGAGCGGAGTCCGGCCTCCGTCAGGCCGATTCCACCCCCACGAAGGACTCGCGGAGATACTCGTGCACCGCTTGCTCCGGTACCCGGAAGGACCTCCCCACCCGAATCGCCGGCAGATGACCGCTGTGCACCAGCCGGTACACCGTCATCTTCGACACCCGCATCACCGCGGCGACCTCCGCCACGGTAAGGAACTTGACCTCGTTGAGAGGCATCTCGCTGCCAGCTGCCATGACCCACCTGTACCTTCCGCACCCGACGCGCACCGGCTTCCCCTCCGGTGACTCTTCGTCGCTGTGCGCTCACTGCCCAGATTAGGGGCGGGTGATGCGAGTGGGGAAGAGGAGCTGCATTCCTCCTCTACGGTGACAGACGCGTTCTACGGTGACAGACACGCGCGTTTGAGCACATAGCGCGTCACCGGCACGTAGTGGTCCGAGGGCACGCCGTCGTCCAGCGGGACCGCGACCGACACCTGCCCCTCGGCCGCGCCGACGAAGAGGGCCGGGTCGTCCGTGTCCGCCAGCCCGATCGCCTCCACACCGAGCTGACCTGCCCCGCAGACCCAGCCGTGGTCGCCCACGACCAGCTCCGGGAGCGGCCCGCCCCCCTCCGCCGCGGCCTGGAGGGCGACCCTGACGGGCAGCGGCGAATGACTGTGCGCCCCCTCCCCCGCCTCCTCCGACTCACGGACCAGACCGACCCCCCGTACGTAGGCGAGGGTGAGCGGACGTACGCCGAACCGGGTCGTTATGTCGACACATCGCCCCTGCGCGGGGGTGAGAACAGGACATCCCGCCGCCGACACCGCGTCCGCCAGATCAGCGTAGAACCCGAGCAGCCGGTGAGGGTGCCCGGTCCCGAAGAGCACCGGCGCCCGCCGCCCCACCGCCTCGGCCAGCCGCTCCGCGAAGACGTCCAGCGCCCGCACGGTCAGCTCCGGGTCGATGACGTCCCCGCCGTGCACCCGGGCCGGGTCGGCGGACACCCCGCAGCGGTCCGCCATCAGCGCCAGCAGGGCCCGCTCGTCCCAGCGCCCGAGCGGATCGAGCCCGATCGTCACCCGGGGGTCGCGGGCCGCGAACGCCCGGTAGCTGCGCAGGCTCGCCTCCCGCGAGGTCGCCACGGGACCGGCGAGCCCCGAGTCCAGCAGATGCGTCAGCAGCTGCGCACGCAGCGCTCCGGTGCTCCACACCCTCCGCATGCTGGCGCACGGACGGGCCACCGAGACCAAAACCCGGAAAACCCCGCACCGTTGGCCTAATCCCGCTCCGAGCCCGCCGCCGGTGCCCGGCCCGGGGACCGGCTAGGGCAGCAGACCCCGCAGCGGGAACGCGGCCCGCCGCGTCGCCAGGATCGCCTGGTCCAGCCGGTCCGCCGGGTCGTAGCCGTCCTCCCAGGCCCGCCGGCGCACCGGCCACCGGCCGTCCGTCATCCGCCCCGGCCCCAACTGCCGGGTGCGCGCGTACACCTCGTCCCGCCAGGCCGACGGGATCACCGACTCCGGCTCCACCGGCCGGTGCGCGGCGATGCCCACCAGATGGGTCCAGGAGCGCGGGACGACGTCCACCACCTCGTAGCCCCCGCCGCCCAGCGCCAGCCAGCGGCCGCCGGCGGTGGTGTGCGCCAGCTCGTGGCAGGTCTCCTGGACCGCGCGCTGCGCGTCCAGGGACACCGCCAGGTGCGCCAGCGGGTCCTCGAAGTGGGTGTCCGCGCCGTGCTGGGTCACCAGGACCTGCGGCCGGAAGGCGGCCAGCAGCTCGGGCACCACCGCGTCGAAGGCGCGCAGCCACCCCTCGTCGCCCGTCCCCGCCGGGAGGGCCACGTTCACCGCCGAGCCCTCGGCGGCGCCGTCCCCACCGGTCTCCTCCGGCCAACCGGTCTGCGGGAACAGGGTGCTGGGGTGCTCGTGCAGGGAGATCGTCAGCACCCGGGGGTCGTCCCAGAAGGCCGCCTGCACCCCGTCCCCGTGGTGCACGTCCACATCGACATACGCGACCCGTTCCGCGCCCAGCTCCAGCAGCCGGGCGATGGCGAGGGAGGCGTCGTTGTAGACGCAGAAGCCGGACGCGCAGCCCGGCATCGCGTGGTGCAGCCCGCCCGCGAAGTTCACCGCGTGCTCGGTCTGCCCGCGCCACAGGGCCTCGGCGGCGCCCACGGACTGCCCGGCGATCAGCGCCGACGCCTCGTGCATGCCCGCGAAGGCGGGGTCGTCGACGGTGCCGAGCCCGTACTTCTGGTCGGCCGCGCGAGGATCGCGCGAGGCGGCGCGCACGGCGGCGATGTAGTCCTCGCGGTGCACCAGCCGCAGCGTGGAGTCGCCGGCGGGCTTCGCCGCGACCACGTCCATCGCCCCGTCGAGCCCGTAGGCCCGCACCAGTCCCATGGTCAGGGCGAGACGCACCGGGTCCATCGGATGGCTGTCCCCGAAGTCATACGCCGTGACCGCCTCGTCCCACATCAACAACCCGCGGCCGCTCATGCCCGCCACCGTATCGGTCGCCCCCCGAACCGAACGCGCGGGCATACCCCAGGATCGCGAGCACCAGCACCAGGGGCACCAGCATCGCCCCGCGGTAGCTCCACGCGTCGCCGAGCACCCCCACCAGCGGGGAGCCGACGAGGAAGCCGACGTAGTTGAAGACGTTGAGCCGGGCCACCGCCGCGTCGCTCCGCCCCGCCGGCAGCCGGCCGGCCGCGGCGAAGGTCTGGGGCACGATCACGCACAGCCCGAGACCCAGCAGGGTGAAGCCCGCGATCCCGGCCCAGGGCCCGGGGGCCGCCGCGACCACGCCGAACCCGACTGCGGCCAGCAGCGCCCCGCACCGCACGACCGCCACCGCCCCGAACCGCCGCACCCCCAGGTCCCCGACGGTCCGCCCGAGGAGCGTCGTCACCATGTACGCGTTGTAGGGCACTGTCGCCAGCTCCTCCGACCCGCCCAGCACGTCCTGGAGGTACTTGGCACTCCAGTTGGCAACGGTGGAGTCCCCGATGTACGCGAAGGTCATCACCAGACACAGGGGCATCAGCACCCCCAGCGGCACCGCACCAGCGAGGCCGGCGGTCCCCGTGGGCTCCGGGTCCGGCTGCTTCTGGCGGGACGCGTCCACGTACCAGCGACTGGCGGCGAGCGCGGCGGGCACCAGCACCACGACGACGGGCAGATACGCGGTCAGCAGCGCCAGGTCCGCGCGCGCACCGGCCCAGGCGAGCGAGGCGCCCGCGATACCGCCGAGGCTGTAGGCCGCGTGGAAGCCGAGCATGATGCTGCGCCCGTAGGCCCGTTGGAGGGTGACGCCCAGCATGTTCATGGACGCGTCCAGCGCGCCGACCGCGAGGCCGAAGACACCCAGGGCGACCGCCAGGTGCCACAGTTCGCGCCCGCCGCCGACCCCGAGGAGGGACAGCAGCACCAGCGGCTGGGACCAGCGCAGCACGGCGCTGGGCGGGGTACGGCGTACGACGCGTCCGGTGAGGACGCTGCCGACGCCGGCGAGGACGGGCACGGCGGCGAGGAACAGCGGCAGCAGCGCGTCGGAGACCCCGTACCGGTCCTGCACGGCCGGGATGCGGGTGACGAGCAGAGCGAAGGCGACGCCCTGCGCGAGGAAGGCGAACGCCAGGGACCCGCGTCCGTGGCGCAATCGCGCGTCGGTCATGGCCGGACAGCGTAAGCCCGTTGCCTACCGCGCGGTAGGGAGCGGGTAGGGGGAGTTCAGGCGGGGAACCTCAGGCGGCGGACGGCTGGGCGAGGAGCGCGAGGAGCTCCTCCATCGCGTCGAAGTGCCCGTTCACGCCGACGAGTTCGGCGGCGGAGGTCATCGCGGTGAAGCCGTACACGTCCATCCCGGCGGCGACGGCGGCCCGGACCCCGAGGGGGCTGTCCTCGATCACGACACAGCGTTCCGGGGCGACGCCCATGGCCCGGGCGGCGTGCAGGAAGAGGTCCGGCGCCGGCTTGCCCCGGCCGACGTCCTGGGCGCTGAACACGATCCCCTCCCCGAACCAGCGGTCCAGCCCGGTGGTCCGGTGCCCGACCCGGATGCGCTCATGGCTCCCGGAGGAGGCGACGCAGTACGGGACGCCGTCGGCCCGGAGCTTCCCGAGGACGTCGACGACCCCGTCGACCGCGGTCAGTTCGCGCTCGAAGGCGTCGAACACCCGGGCGTGGAAGGTGTCGTCGAAGCCGGCGGGCAGCGCCTGCCCGGTGCGCTCGCGGACCAGGTCGTGAATGCGGTGCATCGCGGAGCCCATGTAGTCGCGCAGGGAGTCCTCGTACGAGGTGGGGTGACCCAGCTCGGTGAGGTAGGCGGCGAGGATCGTGTTGGAGATCGGCTCGCTGTCGACGAGCACGCCGTCGTTGTCGAAGATGACGAGGTCGTAGCGCATGCGACGACAGTAGCCGGTCCTCGAACTGGGTCCGGAAATGCAGAAAGGCCCCGGAACGGTGTTCCGGGGCCTTCTGACAAAAATTGTTCGGCGGTGTCCTACTCTCCCACAGGGTCCCCCCTGCAGTACCATCGGCGCTGAAAGGCTTAGCTTCCGGGTTCGGAATGTAACCGGGCGTTTCCCTAACGCTATGACCACCGAAACACTATGAAACTATACGAACCACACACCCGGCCAACAGAGTTGATGGTGTTCGTTGTTTCAGAACTAACACAGTGGACGCGAGCAACTGAGGACAAGCCCTCGGCCTATTAGTACCGGTCAACTCCACACGTTACCGTGCTTCCATATCCGGCCTATCAACC